>NZ_JBXSOL010000009.1:0-229880 GCF_057784555.1 Rhizobium sp. CNPSo 3670 | reverse complement strand
CCATTGGCATGTCGCACTTGGAAATAGAATGTACCCTTCTTACAATAATAGATTGCATAATCAGCATTATGGAACAAAAGATTTCGCCAGCCGCGCCAAAGCCTTGCCTGATGGTTTTGGGAGATGGTGGGGCTGACGCGCCTCGCCATCTCCCTGCGACGTCCAAGCATCAGGAGCCGAGCAAGGCGGTGATCTCGGCGCGAGAAGGCATGGCGGGAGCCGTGCCCGGCCGTGTTACCGCAATTGCGGCGGTCGCGCAGCCGAAACGGACGGCCTGGATTGGCGCCTGGCCTTCCGAAATCGCCGTCGCGAACCCGCCAAGGAAGGCGTCGCCGGCCCCGGTTGTGTCGATGACATTTCCCGCCGAAAAGGCGGGCACGAATTCGCTCTGCCCGGCGGTGTGATAGAACGCGCCGCGGGCGCCGAGCGTGATGACCGCTGCTTTCGCACCCCGATCGACCAGGGTGCGTGCCGCTGCACGTGCCTGCTCATCGGTTTCGATCGCATGGCCCACCAATTCCGCTGCTTCAACTTCGTTCGGAACGATGAAATCGCACAGGCCATAGATGCTGTCCGGGATGGCGCTGGCCGGCGCCGGGTTGAAGATCGTTGTGGCCCCTGCCCCCTTGGCGATTGACAGGCCGTGCAAGGCCGCTTCCAGCGGCTGTTCGAGTTGTGTCATGAAAATAGCGGCGTTTTCGATCGCCGCCCGGTTCACCTCGACATCTTCGATGCCGATCAGCCCCGCGGCGCCCGGCACCACGATGATGGCGTTGTCGCCGCTTATCTCGTCGACGAAGATGAAGGCAGCGCCCGTTGAAACCCCTTCCATCTTCATCACATTGGCTGTCACACCCGCTTCGGCATAGGCCGCCAGCGCCATCGCGCCGAACGCATCGTTGCCAACCCGGGAAATGAAGGTCACCTTGCCGCCGGCCTTTGCCGCGGCGATCGCCTGGTTGGAACCCTTGCCTCCCGGCCCGAGGGTGAAACCAGACCCCATCAGCGTCTCGGCGATATGGGGCAGGCGTTTTGCCTTATATGCTGTGTCGGCAGCAAAAATTCCCAGGATGACGATCCCGCTTTTCTCGTTCATCGCACCGCCTCTTCCGCTGGAATGACGCCCTTGGTCAAAAGGAAGCATCCATAGAACCGCAATTCCCCGGTTGCGATTACGCAATAGGCCTTTTTGGCGATTTCGTAGAACGCCATGCGTTCGATGGGATACATCGGCGACGGCTTGCCTTCGGCGCGGTCGACGATCGCCTGTACTTCCTGTTGAATCGGCGGAATTTCATCCGGTTTGCCGATCACTTCCATGCGGCCGACCGAAGGCTGGATCGGCGTGTCCAAAGGCAAGACCGAAAGGACCGCGTCGATCGCCTGCGGCGCGGGAATGTTTTCCATGGTCAGCAGCTTCCCCAGACGCGTCTGGCGGGCGATCGAATCCGACGGAAAATTCATGTCGGAGATGACGAGATAATCGCCATGTCCCATGTCGCAAAGTGCCTGAAGAATGTCGCCGTTGAGTTCGGCCCGAATTCCCTTGAGCATTGATCTTCCATCCTTTCTCTGGCCGGTACGCCGGCCGTTCTTCAATTTCTGTGTCCGTCGACATCCGCCCTGGAGTGCCCTGCGCGCTGTTTCGGACGCTTAGGATCTACGCATCGGGCTTTCCGACAATCGATTCCGATTTTCGGGCCGCTGCGCCGGGTTGCGGGCACGGGCCGCTCGAACCGCGCACGATCAGCGATCCGTCCACCATTTCGTCGCCCTTGCCCGGCGGTTCTTCGAGGAGAAGGCTGACCGCGCGCCGCGCCAACATGTCGGCCGGCTGGCGAATTGTTGTCAGCCGCGGCACCACCAGATTGGCAAGCGAGATGTCGTCGAACCCTGTGACGGAAAGTTTTCGCGGCACGTCGATCTTGAGGTCGCGGGCGGCGCGTAAAGCGCCGATCGCCTGCTGGTCGCTGGCGGCCGCGATCGCCGTTGGCCGGTTCTGCGGCGGGCGTGAAAGCAGCTCGCGGGCGATTCTTTCACCGGATTCGTAGTCGAACCTGCCATGGGCAATTTCCAGTTCGGCAGGCTCGCCGGTTTTGCCGAAGCCGTCCATGCGGCTGACAAAGGCCTCTTTGCGCATGCGCCCTGCTTCAGTGTCGGTCGGCCCGGCAATATAGGCGATGCGCCGGTGCCCTAGCCCATAGAGATGATCGGCAATCAGCGTGGCCGCCTGCGCATGGTTGGTCGACACCAGGGGAAAGGCACCGAAACGCCGGTCCAGCGATATGACCGGCACCGAAGCTGGCAGATCGAGACCAGAACCGTCGCTCGAAGCCACCACGATGATGCCGCGCACCGATCGGTCGAGAAAAGCCGAAACATGGCTCTGCTCCGCCTCGCTGTCGTTATGCGAGCTTGCCAGCATTAGGCTGTGACCGCATTCGAGCGCCGCGCGCTCGACGCTTGCCGCAAGCTGCGCAAAAAAAGGGTTGGTGATGTCGGGAACGACGAGGCCGATCACGTCGGTTCTGCTGGTGCGCAAGGCTCGTGCAGTCACGTTCGGCCGGTAACCGAGCGCCGAGATGGCGTCGTTGACCTTTTCGCGCAGCATGGGTTTGACCGCGGCTTCGCCCGACAGAACGCGCGAAACGGTGCCCACGGAGACGCCCGCATATTCGGCGACATCCTTGACTGTGGGCATCTTCACCATGTTCAAACGTCCCGCGGCTATTTTACCGCTCCTGCGGTCATCCCGGCGATGATGTGTTTTTCCAGCACGACGCCGACGATGACCAGCGGAAGAATACCGGCGGTGGAAAGGGCGGCCATCGACCACCAGTTGATGCCCTGGCTGCCTGTCTGGCTGGCGATCATCACCGGTAGCGTGTTCGTATTGGTGGAAGTCAGCAATGCGGCGAAGAAATATTCATTCCAGCACAGGATCAGCGCCAAAAGGAAGGCGGCAACCATGCCCGGCAGGACGAGCGGCACGATGATGCGGGCAAACGCTCCCCAGATCGACAGGCCGTCGACCAGCGCGGCCTCTTCGAGTTCGACCGGTATGGTGGCGAACTGGTCGCGCATGATCCAGACGACGATCGGCAGAACCATCAGCGTATAAACGGCGATCATGCCGGCATAGGTGTCGAGCAGCGCCAGTTCCTTGTAGAGAACCAGGAATGGCAGGGCGAGGACGACAGGCGGCATAATCAGCTGTGACAGGAAGAAGAAGGAAATGTCGGAATTGCGCATATGGCCGAATTTGTAGGAGAAGCGGCTGAGGCCGTAGGCGGCGAGCGACCCGAGCACGACCGCAAGTGCGGATGCCGTGACGGAGATGATGACGCTGTTCCAGAGCCTGCGCATGAACTCGTCACGCACGGTCGAGATCTGGGGAATCGTATCGGGAGAGAGGCCGAGCGAGCGCCAGCCGAGCCAGTTGGGCGCGAAATTGAACCAGGGGATCAGATTGCCCCGCATGACATCTGCGGCTGTCTTGAACGAGGTTGAAACCGTCCAAAACAGCGGGAAGATGCAGACACAGGCCCAAATGACGAGCAGGCCGTAAATGGCCAAACGCATGGCCCACCAGCGAATGCGTTGGCCCCGTCCATATTTTTCGAAATCGATGCGAACCATCAAAGCCTTCCTGTCATCCGCTTGACGATGCGGTCGGAGATCTTCATCAGCCCCGTCATGCCGAGGACGATGATCACCAGATAGACGAGCGCGAGCAGGGTTCCGTATCCGACATTCGAACGGTCTCGGTATTCGCGGTAGATGAAACTGGTGACGGAATCCGTCGCTCCGCCGGGCCCTCCCGATGTCACCGTGATGATGATATCGGCGAGCTTGAGCTTGAAGATGATGCGGATCATCACTGCCGTGACCGACACCGGCAGCATCAGCGGGAAAATCACCTGCCAGAAGCGCTGCCATTTGGTGGCGCCGTCGACTTCGGCTGCCTCCAGCACCTCCCTCGACAAGGCCTGCAATCCGGCGAGCAGCATGATCATCATGAAGGGAATGAAGGTCCAGGCGTCCATGATCATGATCGAAAGCCGCGCCGTCAGCGGATCGCCGAAAAAGGAGGGGTTTTCCCAGCCGAGCCAGCGGGCCATGCGCGCGATCGGGCCGAAACGGGTTTCCAGCATCGACTTGCCCACCATCCAGCTCACCGCGACCGGCGACAACATCAAGGGCACGAGGAAAGTAACCCGCCAGAACTTCCGGGCAATGATTTCCTGGTTGAGGAGCAGCGCCAGGCCGAAGGCGATCGCATATTCAACAGCAATCGCAAGGCAATAAAGGATCATGTTGAGCAAGGCATTGGCATAGAACGGATCGGCGATCATGCGGCGCACATTATCAAGCCCGTTGAAGCGCCGCCCGGCCGAAGAGGCGAGATTCCAGTCGGAGAAGCCGATCCAGAGCGCAAAGAGCAGCGGGAAGACTACCATCGATACGACGAAAAGTGCGGCCGGCAGAACAAAGAGCGCCTTCTTGCCGGCCTCGCCATATATGACGACGCGGGTGACGCAGAGAACCGCGGCCCAGATGAAATAGGCGTAGAGAACCGGCCGCCAGTTGGCAAAGCCCCAATCGGTCCAGCCAAGTTCGTGGACAGCCTGCAATACAAAGGATGCGATGAACCATGTGGCGCTCAGCCCCAGAACCGCGCGGCCCCAGAAACGGCGGCTCGCGGAAATGGAGCCGGCTTCGACCGTGTGGAGCAGGTCGCCTTCGACTGTCGACATTGATATTCCTCGCCCGGACAGGATGGGCGCCGGCGGAGCCTTTTCAGTCCGCCAGCGCGTTTATGCCAATCGATCAGAGCCCGAGGCTCGCCCGATAGAGTTTCAGCTGGCTATCACGGCCGATCTGGTCGGTGATCTTTTCCCAGGCGGCGGCAATTGCATCCGCGGTTTCCTGTGCCGACTTGTATTGTCCGGCAAAGCCCTTCGCCAATTCGTCCTCCGCAACGGAGTAGTATTGGAAGATGCCGGGGATGCGCGGTTCGATCGCAGCGTTCGGATGGTTGTAGCTGTCGGCGTTCGAACCCAGATAATCCTCGATGTAGGCGCGATCGTAACCTGCCTTTTCCCATTCGTCGTAGTTGAAGTGGGACTGACGATAGGGCTGGAAGCCGGACGGATAGGCCGACGTCCAAAGGGACAGATCCTTGCCGCCGAGATGGGCGGCAGCAGACCAGGCCGCCTTGCGTTTTTTCTCGTCACTGGAGACTCGCTTGGTGACGTAGATGCCCCAGCCGAGGTAGGCCATGTTGGGCGCTTCGTTATACTTGTCTTCCCATTGGCCGGACTTGCGGTTGTAGACGCGGTTGGAGCCGCGGTTGATGCCGAAGCCCACCACGTCGCCGACGACCGACGTATCCGAGGTGCGCGCGCTGGAGCCGACGTCGCCCCACCACATCAGCATGGCGCCGGTGCCTGCCAGGAACTGCGAGAAGGCTGTGGTGCCGGGGTCCGCATTGATCTGGTCGGCAGGATAGGCCTTGGCCGCGATCAGATCCAGCACATCCTGGATCGCCTGGACCCAGGCGGGGTTGTTGACCAGCGGCTTCATATTTTCGGGATCGAACAGCCAAGCCGGATCGCCCGGATATTTGGCATAGGCCGTCGCCCGGTTCTCGATGAAATAGAAGCCGAAGCCGCCCCAGCCCTTGAGCGGGTCGAGATAGCCGTAGGCCGGCTGGCTGGTCAAGGGATCGGTCTTGCCGATCAGCGCCTTGGACGCTGCGTTGACGTCCTGCCA
This sequence comes from Rhizobium sp. CNPSo 3670, assembly GCF_057784555.1. Lineage (NCBI taxonomy): Bacteria > Pseudomonadati > Pseudomonadota > Alphaproteobacteria > Hyphomicrobiales > Rhizobiaceae > Rhizobium > Rhizobium sp. CNPSo 3670. The sequence goes on along the minus strand of NZ_JBXSOL010000009.1, from coordinate 224,105 downwards.
GGTCTTCGGCGGCTCGGCCATGCCGCTGATCGAGCCTTCGCCGAAGTAGTCCTTGCGATAGGCGAAGGTGTGGCAGTCGCCATCGATCGTGACGCGATAGGTCTTGCCGTCCCAGGTGCCGACCGGCGGCTTCAGGTAGCTCACCAGGTCGTCGGCTTCGACCTGCTTTGCAGCCCAATCAGGCATCTCGTCGAGAAGCCCGCGTCCGGCGGTATCGCCTTCGAAAGGCGCACCCATTTCAAGGATGTCGAAATCGACAGTGCCGGTTGCGATCGACTGCTGAAGGCGGGCGTTGTAATCGGCCTGAGCAAGGTCGATCCAGTTGATCTTGGCGCCGGTATAGGCTTCCCAAGGCTTCAGGAAGCCGCGGAACAGGAAGTTGTGCAGATTCTGGTTGTTGAGCCCCATGAAGGTCAGCTCGACGCCGGCGAATTCGCCCTGCTTGACATTGGCCTTGGTCGGGCCGAGGCAGAGCTCGCCGACCTTCTGCCAGTCCGCGTCCGTCGGCGAACCCTTGCCGACGCCCGGGATCTGCAGGATCTGCGCGCGTAGGTCATCGGCGGCGAATGCGGTGCCGGCAATTCCGCCCATCGCGCCGGACAGCCCGAGCAGAGCCGCCGCACTTGCCGTTCCGCGTAAAACGTCGCGGCGGCTTGCCTGACGGCGCATCAGTGCATCGTAAATTTCGACTTTCATGTCTTTCTCCTCCACGTTTGGTGCGCTGCCGCCAGCCATGTTCCGGATAGGCTCCGGCCCGAATTTGGGACTGGTCTCGTGCAGAACTATCTGGTAAACAAGAAAATGAAACGTTTCATAATTCTTGTTTGAAACCGCTCCTCTCGGTCTCATCATTGAGCATTAGACGGGAAGCGGAAAAAGTCAATAAAAAATGAAACGTTTCATGGAGGAGGTTTTGAAGGTATTTCGGGTCGTGGCAGAGCGCGTTTTCGTTGTGCCTCATACGCTGGATACTGTCGAGAGATTCATCCCCTGGAATGTGTGCCTGGGGTGACCGGAAAGCGAGTGGGAGGCATATGGCTGAGGTCAATATTTCAGAGGCGCGGAAGGCATACGGCGCCTTAAATATCCTGCATGGGGTCAATATAGACATTCGCGACGGCGAGTTCGTGGTGCTCGTCGGCCCATCCGGCTGCGGCAAGTCGACCTTGCTGCGCATGGTCGCAGGGCTCGAGAGCATTACCGGCGGCACCATCTCGATCGGCGGAAAGATCGTCAACAATCTGCCGCCAAAGGACCGCGATATTGCGATGGTCTTCCAGAGCTATGCCCTCTATCCGCACAAGACCGTTGCCGAGAACATGGTCTTCGCGCTGCGCCTCCAGAAGCAGCCGGCCGATCTCATCAAGCAGCGCCTGCAGGCGGCGGCCGAAACACTCGACCTCGTGCCCTATCTCGACCGCTATCCGCGCCAGCTTTCGGGCGGCCAGCGGCAGCGCGTGGCGATGGGACGAGCCATTGTCCGATCGCCGCAGGTCTTCCTCTTCGACGAGCCACTGTCGAATCTCGACGCCAAGCTGCGCGTGCAGATGCGCAAGGAGATCAAGGAACTCCACCAAAGACTGAGAACCACGACGATCTACGTCACCCATGACCAGGTCGAAGCGATGACCATGGCGGACAAGATCGTGGTCATGCAGGGCGGCAAGATCGAACAGACGGGAACGCCGCTGGAACTCTACGACCGTCCGCGCAATACCTTCGTGGCCACCTTCATCGGCTCGCCGTCGATGAACCTGCTGAAAGGTCATTACAAGGCCGATGGAGCCGTCTTCGTCACGGAGACAGGCGATGAGATCGCGCTCGGTTTTACCCCGGAGGCGTCCGATGGCCAGGCCGTGCGTCTGGGCGTGCGGCCTGAACACCTGTCGCTCGCTCCGAGCGGCCTGAAGACGACCGTCAACGTCACCGAGCCCACCGGCCACGAGACGATGGTATTTCTGCGCTACGGATCCGGCGAGCTTGTCGCCGTGCTGTCCGAACGTCACGATTTCGAGCCGGGGCAGGCCGTTACGATCGCTGCCCGGCCGGGCAAGCTTCATCTGTTCGATGCGGAGACCGGCAAGACGCTGCGACGGGTTTGAGGAGCCGTCTCCCGATCAATGCAGCATTCCTCGGGGCTAAATACGAAAAGGCTGGCCGCCGTGGCAGTCGATTCCTTGACCTCGTCAATGCGTGACCGATTTTCACCCTGTGGGCTGCTTGTTCGCTGACAGCAGCGGCCGCGGAGGGCATGCCGGAGAGCAACGGGACTCTATGGGCTTGGAGGCGATCAATGCTTTCGACAGACCGAGATTTGAAGCGGGGCGGCGAGCGGTTTCCCATTCCTTCGCAGGGTGAAGTCGAAGGCAGGCTTCTGATGTTTGAAGTGATTGCCGTCACCTGCCTGCAGGAGCTTCTCGCCAAGACGGAGTCGCGCCTGGTTTCCAAGCTTCGCCGGAGACTTATCCATAATCTGAAGGCGAGGTGTGCCCCATTGAAGTTATGCACGGATGACGAAAAAGCTGCAGAGGAATTCGCACTCCAACTTTTGAGCGCAGCTCTGGAAGAAGCCGAAGACGAAAGGCGAGCCGACTAGGCCGCGATCACCCCGGCAGGCGGGTCGCCTGCACGCCTTCACCATCCACCAAGGGTCGGCGGCAGAATTCGGATGCGCCCGTCGCGTTCGACGCCGCGGCGATCGAATTTCACGCAGGCGATCTCGCTGAATACACCGTATTCCCGAAGCCGGCTTTCGTCGCAGCGCGGCGGCGCGGCAGCCTCAGCTTCTCAGCCAAGGCCGCTCAAGAACTCCTCGGTCTCCATGAGTTCGAGCTGCACGGAAAAGCGGTCGTGGAGAAGTTCCAGCGAAGCGTCATAAGTATCGTCGGCGCTGCTGCAGACGGCATCCTTCAGCAGGATGACGCGATAGCCGAGATCGATGGCGCCGAGCGTCGCGGCAAGCACGCAGACGTCCGTTTCCCCACCGGTAATCACAAGGGTGTTGACCCGTTCCGATTGAAGAATCGTGTGAAGGCGACCGTCGATCCAGGGGGAATAGGTGCGTTTGTCGAAACATCTTGCCGGCGGAACATGCGAGGCGAGCGACGAAGTCAGCTCGACGAGGCCATGCGGAAGATGCTCACCTGTCATCATCCACCATTTCCGGTAATAATCGCGCCATTTTCCCGGCATCGCATCCGCATGCTGAGGCGGCATGAAACGGGTGAAGATCGTTCGGGACGGATAGCGGCCGGCGAGCTCCTCGACCTGAGGGGAGATCCGGGCCATCCATGGAACGTGCCACGGCGTGTCTTCGGCAAACATCCGCTGCATGTCGACGCAAAGGTGCCGCCACTCGCCGATCTCGGCCATCACATCCTCCATTCGTCTTGGGGCGTCAACCGCTGCCCGGGGCGAAAGTTCCTGATGCCGAAAGATCAAAGGGCGCTAGGCAATGGCTCCCGGAGCGATCGTCCGTGATGCGGGGCTGCTTTCGGATTTGCCGAAGCAGTCGAGTTCGCGAAGCGGAACCGGTTTGGAGAAGAAGTAGCCCTGGAGGTCGGTGCAGCCGAGGGCGGCCAGAAAGTCCCTTTGATATTCGGTTTCGACCCCTTCGGCCGTCGTTGAAATGCCGAGGTTGCGGCTGAGAGTGACGATGGCGCCGATGATGGCAGCGCCGTTGGCTTTTGCGCCCAGCTGAGAGACGAAGGAACGATCGATCTTGATGCGGTCTATGTCGAAGCGGACCAGGTGGCTGAGGCACGAAAAGCCGGTTCCAAAATCATCCAGCGAAATCTGAACTCCACGGCCACGCAGCGATTTTAGTACCGAATAGACATCCGAGCTATCCTCGATCAGCGAGGACTCGGTGAGTTCGAGCTCCAGGCGCGACGGCGGCAAGCCGGTCTCTTCGAGCACGGCGAAGACCTCCTCGGCGAAGTTGGGCCTTCTCAGCTGGGAGGGAGACACATTCACGGCCACAAAGGTGTCTTTCGGCCAGCTGCTGGCAGCCCTGCAGGCTTCGCGCAGCACCCAGAAACCGAGAGCGTCGATGAGGCCGCCTTCCTCGGCCGCCGGGATGAAGCTGGCAGGCGTCAACAGTCCGCGCTGGCTGTGGCGCCAGCGCACGAGAGCCTCCGCGCCTGACGCCGAGTATCCGCCCTCGGCGCGATGCACTGTCTGATAGTAGACCTCAAGCGATCCGAAGTCCGGTCTGTTGCCGATCGGACCGGGTTGTGGAGCGACGGCCGAGAAGGCCGTGCTCTTTGCCAGAACATCCCGCAATTCGTTCTTGAGGACGTCGCGTGCATTCCTGCCTCCGTCCATGGACGGCGAATAGACGCGCCACTGGCCTCTTCCGCCCATCTTGGCCTCGTAAAGCGCGACGTCGGCATAACGCATGAGATCGTCGGCATTGCGTCCGGCGTCCGGCACCACGGTCACACCAATCGAGCCGCCGACCCGGGCGATCGCTTCGCCCCTCAAAAGCGGGAAGGGTCTGCCAAGTTCGGCAACGATCGCTTCGCAGATGGAGGGCAAGATTTTTTCATCTCTGATGTTCCGGAGAAGCAGGGCAAACTCGTCCCCGCCGAGGCGGGCAAGCGTGTCCCCCGGACGAAGCAACGCGTGAACCCTCTCCGCAGCCAGCCTGATGAGCTCGTCGCCGGCAGCATGCCCGAACGTGTCGTTCACCGCCTTGAAGCGGTCGAGGTCAAGGAGCGCCACTGCCGACCGCTCGGCGGAATTGCGCGTGTCGGCCAAACACTCCTCTAAGCGCATCGCGAATAGGGCGCGGTTGGGAAGGCCGGTCAGCACGTCATGCAGGGCGAGCTGCCTGGCGTGCAGCTCGCTTTTCTTCAGTTCGCCGAGACTGCTTCGCAGGCGGACCAGCAGAACCGAAAACAGGACCGCGATCACCAGGGCGGCAATCGAAAGCGCCGGCATCAAGCGGCCGATCACCCTCGAACCAGGAAGATCAGGCCGCCATACAATAAAGCCGATCGGTTCGCCGTTTGCCGTTGCGTCGATCTGAAACGCAACCTCATTTTCGTCGGCGTCGGCCGTGCGCGCGAAGCGCGCGCCGTTGAGGCCTTGTTGCCGGCTCAACTCGTCGAGCGCCGCGCCGTCGAGAAACCGCACGACGATCAGGAATTGCCGCATCGGCTGCGGCTGCCGCTCGGCGGCTTCGTTGACGGCAACGACGCCCACGATCGTCGGCCGGCCTTCGAGCCGCATCAGATTGGCCAGTGCATGGTTCGAGCGAGCGGTATTGGCCGCTCGGCTATCCAATGACGATGGGATCCGTTCGCTGGAAGCGGTGCCGTGGTGCGCCGTCAGGCGCGCGTCTTTCAGGAGAGGCAGAAAGAGCGGTTTCATCCAGCGATAGCGCTTTTCGGTTTCGGCGTCGGTCAGCATGATCAGCTGCGCCTTGTCATCGACGACGAAGGCCTGGTCATAGCCGAAGGCCGACATCGCAGTGTGGCTGATCGCACTCCCGGCCGCCGCCGTGAGAACAGTGTCGAGGCTGGAGGAAACTCCGGCTGCCCGGGAGGCCGGATAGACGCCGGAGAGGTAGCCATTGCCGAATTGACCAATGACATGCGCCACTTGATCGACCTGTTCCCTGAGGCGCGCATTGACAAGCTGACGTTGTCGATCGAGGGCTGCCGCGTCGCTCTCGGTTCCCGCCCAGAGTGCGGAAAGCACGACCAGTCCGATCGCTCCGAGCCCGCTGACAGCGATCAGGAATAGAATTCTCCCCGAAGCGATCCAGGATTGCTGAAACGAATTGGAGCTGGAAGGGACAACGATGTGCAAGCCTAAACCCCTGAACCCACCACGGGCGCATTCGTGGACGCTAACAAATAAGCGTTCACGTAGAATTAAAGGCTGGGGCGCACTATGGCGGAGACTACGCCACACAAGGAGTTCCGACGATGTTGCGCCTATCCATTCAGACTATACTGCGCGGAGCGCTGATGGCGGGCGGATTGGGCCTCCTTCTCGCCGCCGCCTCGCCGCTGCAGCTGGCTGCGCAAGATCGCACGCCTCTGAGAGTTGCCGTCGAAGGAGCATTTCCGCCCTTCAACTATCTCGATGCAAATAACCAGCTGCAAGGCTTCGACATCGATATCGCCAACGCGCTTTGCGACGCCGGCAAGTTCGAATGCCAGTTCATCATCGAAAAGTGGGACGACATGATCCCCGATCTCGTCGCCGGCAAATACGACGCGATCATCTCGTCCATGTCGATGAGCCTGGAGCGCCGCCAGAAAGTCGCTTTTACCGAGAAATATTACACTAGCCCGTCGGTGTTCATCGCCCGGAAAGATTCGCCGATCAGCGACGTCAGCCCCGCCGCCCTCAGCGGCAAGAAACTCGGAGTGACATCGTCCACAGCGCAGGAATCCTATGCTAACCACCTCTATCCTGACCTGAAGAAGACGGTTTTCCGGTCTTCGCCGGAATTATACAAAGGCCTGTCGGACGGGCGGGTCGACATTATCCTTGAGGATAAACTCGCCATTTATGACTGGATCGCCAACACGAAGGCGGGAACCTGCTGCGAGTTCAAGGGGCCGGATCTGGTCGACGTCACCTATTTCGGCGAGGGTGCCGGCATCGCGTTGCGCCTGGATGACAAGGAGCGTCTTGCGCGCCTGAACGAAGGCTTGAGGGCCATCAAGGCCGACGGGACCTACGACATGATCAACGCTAAGTATTTCCCGTTCAGCATCCAGTAGTTTTGCCAAGTTAAAACTAAATAGCGCCGCGCTTCGAAAAGATGCGCGGCGCTGTCGGTTTGGTCTTCGGTCCTTCGCTTTATGCGGCTTTCGCGACGTCTCCATGTGGGTCGAGAACAAACTTCGTCGCCGCCCCATGATCGAAGCTCTCATAACCTTGGACGGCATCTTCGAGCGGGATGACCTTGGCGTTGACGATGTCGGCGATCGGCAGCCGGTCATGGAGGATCGCCTGCATGAGCTGGCGATTATATTTGAGCACCGGAGTCTGGCCGGTGTGGAAGGACTGCGCCTTTGCCCAGCCAAGACCGAAGCGAAGCGAGAGATTGCCGTGCTTGGCGGCATTGTCGACGGCGCCCGGATCCTCGGTCACGTAGAGGCCGGGAATGCCAATCGAGCCGGCGGCGCGGGTGATCTCCATCATCTGGTTCAGCACGATTGCCGGCTGTTCGCCGCCCGAATGGCCGCGTGCCTCGAAGCCGACCGCGTCGATGGCGCTGTCCACTTCGTTGCTGCCGACGACTTCAGCGATCATGTCGCCGAGACGGTCGCTCTTGGAGAGGTCGATGGGCTCAAAACCGACTTTCGCCGCATGTGCGAGGCGGTCCTTGTTGAAATCGCCGATCATGACGACCGCAGCACCGAGGATGCGAGCCGAAGCCGCAGCCGCTAAGCCGACAGGACCGGCACCGGCGACATAGACTGTCGAGCCGACGCCGACGCCTGCGCGCACTGCACCGTGAAAGCCGGTGGGCAGAATGTCCGAAAGCATGGTGAGATCACGGATCTTCGCCATCGCCTTGTCCCGGTCCGGAATTTTCAGCAGGTTGAAATCGGCATAGGGAATGGTGACGTAGCGTGCCTGTCCGCCGATCCATCCGCCCATGTCGACATAGCCGTAAGCGCCGCCGGCGCGAGCCGGGTTTACGGTCAGGCAGACGCCGGTATCCTGAGATTTGCAGCAACGGCAACGGCCGCAGGCGACATTGAAGGGCACCGAGACGATATCGCCGATCTCGAGCATCTCGACATCGACGCCTTTCTCGATGATTTCGCCGGTGATTTCATGGCCGAGGATCAGGCCTGGCATTGCCGTCGTGCGGCCGCGGACCATGTGCTGGTCGGAGCCGCAGATATTGGTGGAGATCACCTTCAGGATCACGCCGTGTTCGATGCGGCGGCCGTCCGGCGCTTCCAGCTTCGGATCGTCGATATCGCGGACTTCGACCTTTCCCGGCCGGAGATAGACGACGCCTCTGTTCTTGCTCATGGATTCCTCCCATGTGTTGAATGCCTCGAGCTGCAACCGATGCAGTCGACGGCAAGCTTTCCTCCGGCCTGCCTCCTCTGCAGTCCGGTATTCACATCGCCGCATCGGGCGATATTCGAATTTCGCAGCTAGGCGGGGACAGGCTGGATCGAGGAGAGAGTGGCACGATAGGTCTGGCCTGTCGTTCCGCTCGTCATCGCCCGCCGCAATCCGGAGATCTGCTGCGCACAGAGCTGGTTCGGGCTCCAGAACCTCCTTTCGATCCGTCTCGATCTCTGGGTATCAAGCCAGCGACCGCCTTGAGGACTTCAGTTCTACCACCGCCGCGCGGCAGCGCGCCGGCCGCTGGCCAGCCTCGCATGTTCATGTCGCCAGCTTGCAAGGCAGCGCCGTGAACATGACCAGAAAACCATGCCTGGTCGAAAACAGCGCCCGAAAAAGCGACATGGGCGCACCTCCAGGCGACAGGCGGCAAAGCCGCAATCACTTTCCGTGGGGAACGACAGATTGATCTCGCGAATGCGGCAGTTTTCCGGATCGCTCCGGATGATGTGATCGCAACTGTCGGGCTTCGCACCGCTGAACATGTGGCACTTGTAATCACATCTTTCGGCCAGCAGCAGATGTCGTTTTCAATCGTGATTGGACTTCGGCTGTGACCTGAGCGAGGCTGTTTCTGGGAGCGGACCATCTATTTTTCCGGGGATAGGAGGCCGAAATGGAACAGCATGCACTCGAGCAATTGAAAACGATCGCTAAGGTCAGCCCGACCTATGAGCGCCTTGAAATGACGAGGCGCGAACGCCTAGAACGGTGGGCGGACATTCTGGAACGCAGCCCTAAGCCGTTTCTCAGAACGCTTCACGAGACAGAGTATCAGCCGATTGCCGATCGGCTCGCCTTGCGTGACGACGACACTCCGATCTCTGTTGCGTTCGCTGATCCCATTCTGCGGGCGGCAGGAATGGAAAACGACAGCTATGGCGAAGCCAGGCGGTTCTTCGAACTCAGTGATGAGCAATTGCATGACCTGGTCTGCTTTTGCCATTTCGGGGAACGCGTCAGCGCTGCGACACTAGCTCGCCGCGTACGAAAGATGGCGGCTCATAAACCAGGCGGGTTTTTCGCTCAGCTTCGTGCGTTCTTTGGCTAGTTGAGGCTGAGGCGGCCACCTGGAACTATCAAAGGGGGTGGCCCCACCGCCGGCTGAAACGGCCGTCACGGCAATCGCATGGTCGCTCATCGGCGCATGAGCGAACACGACAAGATTCGTCAGCGGAGCGGAGGACAGGCGGCAGCCAGCCGCCCTATGGCCGGCGGCCCCGATTGAAATCGACCGCCGTATGCCAGAACACGGCGCCGAGGATGATGGCGCCGCCAGAATAGGTGGCGACGGGCGGCTCTTCGGAAAATAGCAGCCAGACCCAGAAGGGCGTCAGCACGATTTCCATCGTGCCGATCAGCGCGGCTTCGGCCGGCGGCATTCGCTTTGCCCCGGCGAGGAAGAGTACCAGCGCCAGCGAGAAATTCGTCGCCCCGAAGGCGGCTAGCACGATCCAATTGTGCAGATCGAGCGAGCCGACCGAGCCGAAGGGCGCGAAGATGACAAGCGTCAGGAAAGCGCTGACCACGGTCGGCGGCAGGCTCGGCACGCCGGGATCGATGCGCGGAATAATGATGACGAGCGCGAAGGAGGCGGTCATGCCGAGCGCTAAGAGATCGCCCCAACCGGTGCCGCCGCCGATCGACGAGGCGACGATGATGCCGACGCCGAAGAGGGAGACGGCGCCGGCAATCATCGTTCGCCTGGCCACTCTCTCCTTGAGGATGAGCCAGCCGAACAGCGCGGCGATGAAGGGGGTCGTCGCGTAAATCATCGTCACATTGGCGACGGTGGTCATATAGAGCGCCCCGATGAAGCATCCCTGACTGAAGGTCTGGCATGCGATCATTGCAAGTCCGGACGGATGGAAAACGGAGTGCCATTGCCGCCGCGAGATGCCCCCTTCGAGGAAAAGGCAGGGGATCAGCAGAAACAGGCCTCCGAACAACGACCGCCAGGCGATCGCCGTCCATACGTCGGTCGTGAGCAGCCGCGAATAGACGCCGCTCGCACTCCAGGCGAGCGTCGCGGCAACAATGAGAAGCACACCCTTCTCGTGCTCGCTGCCTGCGAGGCGCGTGGTCGGATTGTCGATGGTCACCACAGATTCTCAAAGAAGGAAGTCGAACGCCGCCCATTCCTGCGCCAGGATTTGACATTAGACAAACGAATAGTAGAGATGACTATCATCGATTTTTTCTATGGCTGACCATGCACGAGCCAATCGAAAGCGACCTGTTGAGAACCTTCCTGGTCGTCGCCGAGACATCGAATTTCTCCGCGGCTGCCCAGCGGATCGGCCGGACGCAGTCCGCCGTCAGCACCCAGATCAAGAGGCTTGAGCAGACGATCGGCGAATGCCTCTTTGAGCGCGGCGCCCGCGGCGTGCTGCTGACGCGCCAGGGCATACAGCTGGTGCCTTACGCCCGCAGGGTCATTGATCTCCTGAACGAGGCGGCCGCGACGATCCGCAGAAAGCCGCTGGACGGGCCGGTGCGCATCGGAATTCCCGAGGAATACAGCCAGACAGTTTTGCCGGCAGCGCTTGCTGCTTTCGCTGTGCGTCACCCGGCTGTCGAGGTCACCGTGTCCTGTGATTATACATCACGCAACCTCGCCGCCCTGGAGCGGGACGAACTCGATCTCGCCGTCGTTTTCGACTGGAGCGACCAGACGAAAGGTGAGGTCATCTGCATCGATCCCACAGTCTGGGTCACCTCGATGGTCCACCGGCTGCACGATCTCGACCCCCTCCCCATTGCGACCTATCGCAACTCCACCTGGTCACGTGATTTTGCGCTCCGGTCGCTGGAGCAGATCGGCCGCAACTATCGCATTGCTTTCATTGCCGATACGGGTTCGGGACTGAAGAATGCGCTGACCGCAGGCCTTGCCGTGACAACGCTTTCGCGCAGCAGCATCCCGCCCGGCTGCCGGGAGCTGACCGCCGAAGACGGTTTCCCGCCGGTCGATTCCTCGAAGGTGGTGCTCCGCCGCAGCACCTACCGTTCCACCGAAGCCATCTGCGAGCTTGCCGAGATGATTCGGGACGCGTTCCAGCCTACGTCGCCGCTGCCGATGACGTGATGCGGCGGCGCAAGCGGCGCCTTGTCTCGGACGGGCTTTCGGAAAAACTCGCCCGGTAGCTTCTGGCAAAGGCCGAGGCCGAATTGAAACCGGTTGCCGCCGCGATATCGGCGAAGGAGGCCGTCGTCTCGATCACCTTGCGGCGCGCCGCATTCAGGCGCAGTGCGAGATAATGCACATGCGGCGGTGCGCCGATGCTCTGCTGGAAAAGATCCTGCAGATGCCTGGCGCTGATGCCGACCCTGCGGGCGATCCGAGTGAGGATCAGGGGCTGCTCGATATGTTCCTCCATCAGCCGCACCGCCTGCGCCACGCGGGGATCGTGCATGCTGAGCCCCGCCGAGGCTGCGGAAAGCGGTTCGTCGCCATGAAAGGAGGGCTGCTCGTAGCGGAACAGCCGGCTGACTTCGAGCGCCAGCGAATAACCTTGTCGCTGCCTGATGATCTCCAGCATCAGGTCGATGGTCGGCAGCGAACCCGATGTCGTCAGTCGCTTGCCGTCGATGACAAAACGATCCTTGACGGCCCGCACCTCAGGATAAGCAAGCGCAAAATCCTCGTAATCTTCCCAGTGAACGGTCGCTGGCTGCCCGTCGAGCAAGCTCGCCTCCGCGAGCAGCCAGGTGCCTGACTCAATGCCGGCGATCACCGTGCGGTGGCGGGCGGCCTGGGATAGCTGCATCTTCAGCGCCGGCGTGGCGCTGCCGCGCCAGTTGTAGCTCGCAAGCACGAAGAGCGGTCTATCCTCGGCCGTCGCCCGGAAGATCCCGTCCGCCGGAATGGCGATGTGGCTGGTGGTCGGAACCGGCGCTCCGTCCGGTGTCAGGAGCCGCCAGCGGTAGAGCTCGCTGCCGGAAATGCGATTGGCGCCGCGCAGCGGCTCGATGACCGACGCGATCAGGATCAGGTTCGTATCCGGAAGGACGAGAAGGTCGATATCGAGCCGCTCGGTCGATCGCTGTAGCAATGTCACCTCCACCGATTCCGATAATGTATCAAGAGCTTCTGAAAGCGTAAAGCATCTCTGTTCATGTTGTCGCGTAATGACCACAAGACGGGAGAACAAAACCATGCCTCTAGCGATGAACCGCGATGTCTTCATCACCTGCGCCGTGACCGGCGCCGGCGATACGGTTTCCAGATCCAGCCACGTTCCCATCACTCCCAAGCAGATCGCGGATTCAGCGATCGACGCCGCCAAGGCTGGGGCGGCCGTTGTTCACTGCCATGTCCGCGATCCGGAAACCGGGGCCGCCAGCCGCCGCAATGATCTCTACAGGGAGGTCACCGACCGCATCCGCTCGGCGGATATCGACGTCGTTCTCAACCTCACCGCCGGAATGGGCGGGGACCTGATCTTCGGGGGTGTCGAAAGCCCCCTGCCCCTCAATGCAAAGGGCACCGATATGGCGGGCGCCAGCGAGCGTGTCAGCCACGTCGCCGAGTGCCTGCCGGAGATCTGCACCCTTGACTGCGGCACGATGAACTTCAACCTCGGCGACTATGTCATGACCAACACGCCGGCCATGCTGCGGGCGATGGCAAGCAAGATGACGGCTCTCGGGGTGCGGCCCGAAATCGAGGCCTTCGACACCGGCCACCTCTGGTTCGCCAAGCAGCTCGCCGAAGAGGGGTTGATCGAAGACCCCGTGTTGATCCAGCTCTGCATGGGCATTCCGTGGGGTGCTCCTGACGACCTCAACACGTTCATGGCGATGGTCAACAATGTGCCTGCGAGCTGGACCTTTTCGGCCTTCTCGATCGGCCGCAATGCCATGGCCTATCCGGCCGCGGCGGTTCTGGCGGGTGGCAATGTGCGTGTCGGCCTGGAGGACAACCTCTTCGTCGGCAAGGGCCAGCTCGCCACCAATGCGCAGCTCGTCGAAAAGGCCGTGCAGGTGGTGGAAGGCATGGGCGCGCGGATCATCGGTCCGGAAGACGTCCGCAAGAAACTCAAACTGACGAAGCGCTGAGGGCGGCATGACAGGGATCAGCAAGGCAGCTTGTATCGGCGGCGGCGTCATCGGCGGCGGATGGATCGCTCGTTTCCTGCTCGCCGGCATCGACGTCGATGTCTTCGACCCGCATCCGGAGGCGGAACGCATCGTCGGCGAAGTGATCGCCAATGCCGAAAAGGCCTATGCCATGCTGACCGGCGCACCGTTGCCGCCGCGCGGCCGGCTCACCTTCTGCAAGACATTGGAGGAAGCGGTCGCCGGCGCCGACTGGATCCAGGAAAGCGTGCCGGAACGGCTCGACCTCAAGCGCGGTGTCTTGACGCAGATCGATGCCGCGGCACGGCCGGATGCCCTGATCGGCTCATCCACGTCAGGACTGCTGCCGACCGACCTGCAGCGGGACATGAAACATCCCGAACGGCTGTTTGTCGCCCATCCCTATAATCCGGTCTATCTGCTGCCACTGGTCGAAATCGTCGGTGGCGAGAAGACATCGGCGGTGACCATCAAGGCGGCGATGGACAAACTGCCGCCGATCGGCATGAAGGGCGTCCACATCGCCAAGGAGATCGAGGCCTTCGTCGGCGACCGGCTGCTCGAGGCGCTCTGGCGCGAGGCCCTATGGCTTATCCACGACGACATCTGCACCGTCGAGACGCTCGACGACGTCATCCGTTATTCCTTCGGCCTGCGCTGGGCGCAGATGGGCCTGTTCCAGACCTACCGCATCGCCGGGGGCGAGGCCGGGATGCGCCATTTCCTCGCCCAGTTCGGGCCGTGCCTCGCCTGGCCTTGGACCAAGCTCACCGATGTGGTGGATCTCGACGATGCGCTGATCGAAAAAATCGGCCGACAGTCCGACGAACAGGCGGCAGGGCTTTCGATCCGCGAGCTCGAGCGCATCCGCGACGAAAATCTCGTCGGCATCCTCCAGTCCCTCAAGGGCGGCCACGGCGGCAAAGGTTGGGGTGCCGGCAAGCTGCTTAAGGATTTTGAGCAGTCGCTTTGGGCGAAAGGAGGCGGCGCGACAGCGCCTTTCGATCCGTCGAAGCCGCTGAGGCTCGTCGAAACCAAGGTGAGCCCTGCCTGGGTCGATTATAACGGCCACATGACCGAACACCGCTACCTGCAGGTTTTCGGTGATACCTCGGATGCGCTCTTGCGTCTTGTTGGTGTCGATCTCGCCTATGTCGAGGCAGGCCATAGCTACTATACGGTCGAAAGCCACATCCGCCATCTCGGCGAGGCAAGGCTCGGGCAGGCGATCCATTCGACCTGTCAGGTGCTCGCCGCCGATGACAAACGGCTGCATGTCTTCCACACTCTGTACGATACGGCGACGGGCGAGGCTCTCGCCACCGCCGAGCACATGCTGCTGCATGTCGACAGCAAGATGGGTAAGGCGGCACCGGCGCCGGCCGCCGTGCTCGACAAGGTCAGGATGATCGCTGCGGCTCATTCGGAATTGGCGCTGCCCGAAGGCGCCGGCCGTTATGTCGGCCAGAAACGGTAAGAGGATCGGCATGGATTTCGGCCTCAGCGAAGAACAGCAAATGATCGTCGACACGGTTCGCGCCTTTGTCGAGACCGAAATCTATCCGCATGAGAGCGAGGTCGAGCGGACCGGCATCGTTCCACCGGAACTCGGCCGCGAGATCCAGCGCAAATGCATCGATCTCGGCTTCTACGCCTGCAACTTTCCGGAGGAGGTCGGCGGTGCGGGCCTCGATCATCTGACCTTCACGCTGGTCGAGCGGGAGCTCGGGCGCGGCTCGCTGGGTCTGACGGTTTTCTTCGGCCGGCCCTCCGGCATTCTGATGGCCTGTGAGGGCGAGCAGCGTGAGCGTTATCTCCTGCCCGCGGTGCGCGGCGAGAAGATCGACGCGCTTGCGATTACCGAGCCGGATGCCGGCTCCGATATGCGCGGCATGAAATGCGCTGCACGCCGCGACGGCGGCGACTTTATCCTGAACGGCACGAAACATTTCATCTCGCATGCCGATGTCGCCGATTTCGTCATCGTCTTCGCCGCGACCGGGGAGGAGGAAACGCCGAAAGGCATCAAGAAGAAGATCACCGCCTTCCTTGTGGATCGCGGCACGCCCGGGTTCGAAATCCTCAAAGGCTACGAGTCCGTTTCGCATCGCGGCTACCATAATTGTACACTCAGCTTTGAAGACTGCCGCATTCCCGAAGCCCAGGTGCTGGGCGAGGTGCATCGCGGCTTCGATATCGCTAACCAATGGCTTTACGGCACGCGGCTGACGGTTGCCGCCACCTGCGTCGGCCGGGCGCGGCGCGTCTTCGACCTGGCGCTCCCCTATGCCGCCGAGCGGAAGCAGTTCGGCAAGCCGATCGGCGCCAATCAGGGTGTGTCGTTCAAGCTTGCCGACATGATCACCGAGATCGATGCGGCCGACTGGCTAACGCTTGCCGCCGCCTGGCAGGTCGACGCCGGTCGTCCCGCCGACCGGCAGATCGCCTCCGCCAAGCTCTACGCCTCCGAGATGCTGGCTCGCGTCACCGACGAGGCTATCCAGATTTTCGGCGGCATGGGCCTGATGGACGACCTGCCGCTCGCCCGTTTCTGGCGCGACGCCCGCGTCGAGCGCATCTGGGACGGCACCTCCGAGATCCAGCGGCACATTATCAGCCGCGATCTGCTTCGGCCGCTGGGAGCATGAGCCGATGACCTCAAGACCGCTCGACCGCCTGCTCAGACCGCAAACGATCGCCGTCTTCGGCGGCCGTGAGGCACGCAGGGTGATCGAGCAGTGCGACCGCATGGGCTTTTCGGGCGAGATCTGGCCGGTTCATCCGAAACTCGACGAGGTGCTTGGGCGGCGCTGCTATCGCTCCCTCTCCGATCTGCCCGCGGCACCGGATGCCGCTTTCATCGGCGTCAACCGAACGCTCACCATCGACATCGTGCGCAGCCTTTCGCTGGCCGGCGCCGGCGGCGCCGTCTGTTATGCATCGGGCTTCAGCGAGGCGACGGCGGAACTTGCCGATGGCGCCGAACTGCAGCGGGCCCTTGTGGAAGCGGCCGGTGGCATGCCGATCCTCGGGCCGAACTGTTACGGGCTGATCAACGGCCTCGACGGCGCTTTGTTATGGCCTGATCAGCATGGCATGCAGCGCGTCGAACGCGGTGTCGCGATCCTTACGCAGTCCTCCAATATCGCCCTCAACCTGACCATGCAGACGCGCGGACTGCCGATCGCCTATGTGGTCACATCGGGCAACCAGGCGCAGACATCGCTTGCCGATGTCGCCTGCGCGCTCATTGAGGATCAACGGGTCACGGCGGTTGGCCTTCACGTCGAAGGGTTCGGCGACCTTACCGGCCTGGAACGCCTTGCCGCTATGGCCCGTCGGTCGAAGAAGCCTGTCGTCGTGTTGAAGGTCGGCAGGTCCGAGCAGGCGAAAGACGCGGCCGTGTCGCATACAGCTTCGCTTGCCGGCAGCGATGCGGTGGCCGATGCCGTGCTCGCCCGCCTCGGTCTCGGCCGCGTCCAGAGCCTGCCGGCGCTGCTCGAAACTCTGAAACTGCTGCATCTTGCCGGCCCTCTCCCAAGCTATTCGATTTCGTCCATGAGCTGCTCGGGCGGCGAGGCTTCCCTGATGGCGGATGCCGCCGTCGGCCGGAAAGTGGAATTCCCCGCCCTGCAGCCGCAGCAATTGCCGCGGCTGCGCGAGGTGCTCGGCGAGATGGTAGCGCTTGCAAACCCGCTCGACTACCACACCTTCGTCTGGGGCGATCTCGCGCGTCAGACGGAGGCATTCAGCGCCATGTTCAAAGGTGGCTGCGCACTCAATCTCGTGGTTCTAGATTTTCCCCGCGACGACCGGTGTGATTCATCCGAGTGGACGACGACGACAGACGCAGTCATCGCCGCAGCCTCCGCGACCGGTGCGCTGGCCGGCGTGCTCGCTACCCTTCCCGAGAACATGCCGGAGCCGGTTGCCGCCCGTCTGATGTCAAAGGGCATCGTCGCCTTCTCGGGTATCGACGAAGCCATCACCGCGGCGGAAGTTGCCGCTGGGATCGGCGAGGCCTGGGATCGTCCCCCTCCCCTGCCGCTCCTCAACGTCGTCCCCGTTGATGGCGAGCTCGATACGCTGTCGGAAGCCGATGCGAAGACCGAGCTTGCTGCCTGCGGCCTCCCTGTTCCCCGGGGGCTGCAGGCTTTTTCTCCTCGCGAAGCCGCCGAGCAGGCCGAGCGGCTCGGTTTTCCCGTCGTACTGAAGGGGCTCGGCATTGCGCACAAGACCGAGGCCGGCGCCGTCGTGCTCAACCTCAAAGATCCAGAGGCGGTGACGAATGCGGCGGCGGCGATGCCGCCGAATGGCGGTTATCTCGTCGAGAAAATGATCGATCCGCCAGTCGCCGAGCTCATTGTCGGCGCCAGCCGGGACCCGGTCTTCGGATTGTCGCTGACATTGGGAGCGGGCGGAATCTTCGTCGAACTGCTCGAAGATTCCGTCGTCCTGCCGCTTCCGGCGACGAAAGCCGATATTGGTGCGGCGATTTCATGTCTTAAAATCGCAAAGTTGATCCATGGCTATCGCGGGCGTCCGCGCGGCGATCTTGAAGCCACTATAGACGCCGTCGCAGCTACGGCAGAATATGTCGTAAAGAATGCGGTGCGCCTTGAGGAACTAGACATTAATCCCTTGATGGTTCTTCCCGAAGGGCGCGGTGTTGTTGCAGTTGATGCTCTCATACGGCGAAGGAGGTAGCGCAGGTTTGAGCGACTACATTCGTACACGAAGTGACGGCGGAATATTGGAAGTCGTCATCGACCGGCCGAAGGCAAACGCCATCGACCTCGCGACCAGCCGCGCCATGGGATTGATCTTCCGAGATTTCCGCGACGACCCCGACTTGCGCGTTGCCATCGTCACGGGTGCGAGCGAAAAGTTTTTCTGCGCCGGCTGGGATCTGAAGGCGGCTGCGTCGGGCGATGCGGTCGACGGCGACTATGGCGTGGGTGGCTTCGGCGGGCTGCAGGAACTGCGTGACCTCAACAAGCCCATCATCTCGGCGATCAACGGCATCTGTTGCGGCGGCGGACTGGAGATCGCGCTCTCGACCGACCTCATTATCGCCGCCGAGCATGCGACCTTTGCCCTGCCGGAAATCCGGTCGGGCACGGTCGCCGATGCGGCTTCGATCAAGCTGCCGAAGCGCATCCCCTATCATATCGCGATGGACATGCTTTTGACGGGTCGCTGGCTCGACGTCCACGAAGCGCATCGCTGGGGTTTCGTCAATGAAATCCTGCCCGCCGATCGCTTGATGGCGAGAGCCTGGGAGCTTGCCCGGCTGCTCGAAAGCGGGCCGCCGCTCGTCTATGCTGCAATCAAGGAAATCGTTCGCGAAGCGGAGGGTTCGACGTTCCAGACTGCCATGAACAAGATCACCAAGCGGCAGTTTGCGACCGTCGATCGGCTCTATTCGAGCGAAGACCAATTGGAAGGCGCGCGGGCTTTCGCGGAGAAGCGAAGCCCCATTTGGAAAGGACGATAAGGAGGCGGCAGCAACCGCGCATTTTCCCGCATGATGCGGGCACCGGAGGCGGAGAGGAAACCGCCTGCGATTCTGCCCGGAAGTTCTGTCAACGCACCAAAGAAGGAACAGGGGAATGAACGACTACACCAAATATCTCACAAGCCGCGTCACCGCCGGCGGGCTCAGCCGCCGCGAATTCATCGGACGCGCCATGGCGGCCGGCATCACACTTGCCGTTGCCGACAAACTCTTCACCGAAAGCGCAGAAGCCGCCGAACCGAAGCACGGTGGTCACCTGAAGCTCGGCCTCGAAGGCGGTGCCGCCACCGATTCCAAGGATCCGGCGAAATTTCTGTCGCAGTTCATGTTCTGCGTCGGCCGCTGCTGGGGCGATATGCTGGTCGAATCCGATCCGCTGACTGGGGCTGCCGTGCCGGCGCTCGCCGAATCCTGGGAGCCGTCGAAGGATGCGGTCACCTGGACCTTCAAGATCCGCAAGGGCGTCAAGTTCCACAACGGCAAGGAACTGACGATCGACGACGTCGTTGCAACGCTGAAGCGCCACACCGACAAAAGCTCGGAATCAGGCGCGCTGGGCGTTCTCGGCTCGATCAAGGAGATCAAGGCCGATGGCGGCAATCTCGTCCTGACGCTCAGCGAAGGCAATGCCGATATGCCGCTGCTGCTGTCGGATTACCATCTGGTGATCCAGCCGAATGGCGGCGTCGACGATCCCTTGGCCTCGATCGGTACCGGACCTTACAAGCTGACGAGCTTCGAGCCCGGCGTCCGCGCTACCTTCGAGAAGAACAAGGACGACTGGCGCACCGACCGCGGCTACGTCGATTCGATCGAGATCATCGGCATGAACGACGCCACTGCCCGCATCGCGGCCCTGTCGTCGGGCCAGGTGCACTACATCAACCGTGTCGACCCGAAGACGGTCAGCCTGTTAAAGCGCGCACCCAACGTCGAGATTCTCTCGACAGCCGGCCGCGGCCATTATGTCTTCATCATGCATTGCGATAAGGCGCCGTTCGACAATAACGACCTGCGCCTGGCGCTCAAGTACGCCATGGACCGCGAAACCATGGTGCAGAAGATCCTCGGCGGTTACGGCAAGGTGGGCAACGATTTCCCAATCAACAGCACCTATGCGCTGTTCCCCGAGGGAATCGAGCAGCGCACCTACGATCCCGATAAGGCCGCCTTCCACTACAAGAAGTCAGGTCATAGCGGTTCGGTTCTCCTGCGCACCTCCGAAGTCGCCTTCCCCGGCGCCGTCGATGCGGCTGTCCTTTACCAGGAAAGCTGCAAGAAGGCGGGCATCGAGATCGAGGTCAAGCGCGAACCGGGTGACGGGTACTGGACCAATGTCTGGAACGTCCAGCCCTTCTCGACCTCCTACTGGGGCGGCCGTCCGACGCAGGATCAGATGTATTCCACCGCCTATCTCTCGACGGCGGACTGGAACGACACCAAGTTCAAGCGCCCTGACTTCGACAAGCTCCTGCTGCAGGCGCGCGCCGAGCTTGATGAAGCCAAACGCAAGGATATGTACCGCACCATGGCGATGATGGTGCGCGACGAGGGCGGCGTGATCCTGCCGATGTTCAACGACTTCGTGAACGCCTCCACCAAGCAGGTGAAGGGTTATGTCCATGACATCGGCAACGATATGTCGAACGGTTACGTCGCAACCCGTGTCTGGCTGGACGCCTAGCGGCGAAGGGCGCACGCCCTTCCGATCCCCAACGAAGCCGGGACCGTGGGATGAAACCCGCGGTCCTCCCGACGTTTCAGCGCTAGGTCTTCGCCATGACCAATCCTGCCCCAAGCAATGTCCTGCCCGGTCTCCGGTTCCGGCAGCGTTTTCCGCTGTTGGCCCTCATTCTCGAGCGCTTCGTGCTCAGCATTGTCCTGCTCTTTGCTGTGTCCGTCCTGATCTTCGGCGGGCTGGAAGCCCTTCCCGGCGATTTTGCCACCACCTATCTTGGCCAGTCGGCGACGCCGCAGGCGGTCGCCAATATCCGTCGGGACCTTGGGCTCGATCGCCCGGTGACGACGCGTTATGTCGAATGGCTCGGCAGCGCCGTTCAGGGTGACTTCGGTACCTCCTGGGCCAGCAAGAACTCGGTGAGCGAGCAGATTGGCAAGCGACTCGGCAATTCGCTCTTCCTGGCGGGTTTCGCGGCTGTCATTTCAGTGCCGCTCGCCGTCGGCCTCGGCATGCTGTCGGTGCATTTTCGCAATCGCATGCCCGACAAGATCATCAACGTCATCTCGCTCGCGGCGATCTCGCTGCCGGAATTCTTCATCGGCTATCTGCTGATCCTGTTTTTCGCGGTGAAGTTCGGCATGGCGACCTTCCCGGCGACGGTCTATGACAGCATGGGCTTGGTCGAGCGCTTGAAGGCGATCGCCCTGCCGACGGCGACCCTGGTTCTCGTCGTGCTCGCGCACATGATGCGCATGACGCGGGCAGCGATCCTCTCCGTCATGTCCTCGGCCTATATGGAGACCGCCGAACTGAAGGGTCTGAGCGCCTTCCGCGCCATCGTCAAACACGCCGCTCCGAATGCACTGGCGCCGATCATCAACGTCGTCGCATTGAACCTTGCCTATCTCGTGGTCGGCGTCGTCGTCGTCGAGGTGGTCTTCGTCTATCCCGGCATGGGGCAATATATGGTCGATGCAGTCACCGTGCGCGACATGCCAGTCGTGCAGGCCTGCGGCCTGATCTTCGCGGCCGTCTACATCTTCCTCAACATGACAGCCGATATTCTGGCGATCATAGCCAATCCCAGGCTGAGGCATCCGAGATGAGAGCAAGAGACATCCCCATCACCGCCTGGATCGGCATGGCCGGCATCGCCCTCGCCTTCATCTTTGCGCTCTTTGCGCCCTGGATTGCTCCCTATGGCGAAACGCAGGTCGTCGGCGACGTCTGGCAGCTGCCTGACGATAAGTATCTCTTCGGCCTCGACAATCTCGGTCGCGACATCCTCTCGCGGCTGATCTACGGCGCGCGCACGACGCTGCTGGTCGCCTCCGCCGCCACGATCATCTCCTTCTCGCTCGGTGTCATCCTGAGTTTTACGGCAGCGGTGTCGCGCGGGCTGATCGACACGGTCTTTTCGCGGTTCAACGACCTGATGATGTCGATCCCGACGCTGATCTTCGCGCTGGTGGTGCTTGCGGTCCTGCCGCAGAATATCGTCGTCCTGATCCTCGTCATGGCCGTTCTGGATTCCACCCGCGTCTATCGTCTCGGCCGCGCCGTGGCGCTCGATGTCGCGGTGATGGAATTCGTTGAGGCGGCGAAGCTGCGTGGCGAAGGCAAGCTCTGGATCATCTTCCGCGAGATCCTGCCGAACACGCTGTCGCCGCTTTTGGCCGAGTTCGGGCTGCGCTTCGCCTTCTCGATCCTGTTCCTCTCGACGCTTTCCTTCCTCGGCCTCGGCATTCAGCCGCCCGCCGCCGATTGGGGCGGCATGGTCAAGGACAACAAGGATGGCATCATCTTCGGCATATCGGCCGCCCTCGTGCCGGGTACGGCGATCGCCGTGCTCGCCATCTGCGTCAATCTGGTCGTCGACTGGCTCCTGAAACGCACATCCAGCCTCAAGGGAGGGCGCGGCGATGCCTGAGCTTCTTTCCGTCCGCAATCTGAAGATCGAGGCGACCAGTTATCCGCCGGGCGAACCGCCGAAGCGCGTGACGATCGTTGATGGCGTCTCCTTCGATCTTCAGAAGGGCAAGGTTCTAGGCCTGATCGGAGAATCCGGTGCCGGCAAGTCGACCATCGGCCTCTCGGCACTGGCCTATGGCCGCGGCGGCGCCGAAATCACCGGCGGCGAGGTGCGGCTCGGCGGTACCGACATTCTGGCGCTCGGCAAGAACGGCATCCAGAAAATCCGCGGCGCCCGGGTCTGCTACGTCGCCCAATCGGCGGCGGCAGCGTTCAATCCGGCGCACAGGCTCGGCGATCAAGTGATCGAAGCGTCGGTCAAACATGGTCTGATGACCAAAGACGAGGCGCGCAAACGGGCGCTTTATTTGTTCCGTGTTCTCGGATTACCCAATCCCGAAAGCTTCGGTGAGCGCTTTGCCCATCAGGTTTCCGGCGGCCAGCTGCAGCGCGCAATGACGGCGATGGCGCTTTGCTCCAACCCCGAACTCATCGTCTTCGACGAGCCGACGACGGCGCTTGACGTCACCACCCAGATCGACGTGCTGGCGGCGATCAAGCATGCTATCGAGGAAACGCATACGGCCGCGCTCTACATCACCCACGACCTTGCCGTCGTCGGCCAGATCTCCGACGACATCATGGTTCTGCGCCATGGCCGGCAAGTGGAATATGGCAGCGTTCAGCAGATCATCGAGGCGCCGCAACAAGATTATACGCGCGCCCTCGTCAATGTCCGGCAAGCCTATCGCGAGGAAGCTTCAGACCAATCCGCGGCCCTTCTTAAAGTGGAAAATCTCAGCGCCGAATATTCCAACGGCTTCAAGGTGCTGCACGATGTTTCGCTGCATGTGCCGAGGGGGCAGACGCTTGCGGTCGTCGGCGAATCCGGCTCGGGTAAATCGAGTCTGGCGCGCGCGATTACCGGCCTCTTGCCGCCTAGCAGCGGGCGGATTGTCTTTGATGGGAAACCGTTGATGCCCGATCTCAAGAGCCGGCCGAACGAGGATCTGAGACGCATCCAACTGATTTATCAGATGGCCGACACGGCGATGAACCCGCGCCAGACGGTGCGCGACATCATTGGCCGCCCGCTGACTTTCTATTATGGCCTGAGAGGTGGCGAGAAGACCGCCAGAGTGAAGGAATTGCTCGATCAGATCGAAATGGGTAATGGCTTCATCGACCGCTATCCGGCTGAACTATCCGGCGGTCAGAAGCAGCGCGTGGCGATCGCGAGAGCCCTTGCCGCCAAGCCGGAACTCATCCTCTGCGACGAGCCGACCTCGGCGCTCGATCCACTGGTGGCCGAGGGTATCCTCAAGCTGCTGCTGCGCCTGCAGGGGGAAGAGCAGCTTTCCTATGTCTTCATCACCCACGACATCGCCATCGTCCGGGCGATCGCGGACAGCGTCGCGGTAATGCATCGCGGCAAGCTGGTGCGGTTCGGCCCGAAGTCGACGGCACTGTCGCCGCCCTTTGACGACTACACTGACCTGCTGTTGAAATCTGTGCCCGAAATGGAAATCGGCTGGCTGGAACGCGTGCTTGCGACACGCCGCATGGAAAGCGCCGGCAATTGAATGTGAATGAAGGAGTGAGCATGACATCCCGCGGCTTCACCACCATCGAGAATGAATGGATTGAGCTCAAGGATGGAACGCGGCTTGCCGCGCGCATCTGGATGCCCGACGGCGCGGAAGAAGATCCGGTTCCCGCCGTTTTCGAATTCCTGCCCTATCGCAAGCGCGACGGAACCAGCCCCCGCGACGAGTCGACCTATCCGGTGTTCGCGGCCGCAGGCATTGCCGGCGTGCGCGTGGATATCCGCGGATCCGGAGAATCCGAAGGCGTCATCGACGGCGAATATACTGAGCGCGAACTTGCCGATGCCTGCGAGCTGATCGCCTGGATTGCCGCGCAGCCATGGTCGAACGGTTCGGTCGGGATGATGGGCATCTCCTGGGGCGGCTTCAACAGCCTGCAGGTCGCAGCGCTACGGCCGCCGGCGCTCAAAGCCGTCATCTCGATCGCCTCGACCGTCGACCGTTACAACGACGACATTCACTACAAGAACGGCTGCCATCTCTCCGCGCAGCTCTCCTGGGCGGCGACCATGCTCGGCTACCAGTCGCGCCCGCCGGATCCTGCCCTGGTCAGCGACCGCTGGAAGGAAATGTGGCTGGAACGCCTCGCCGGCGAACCGTTCTTCATGGAGGAGTGGCTGGCGCACCAGCGGCGCGACCATTTCTGGCGTCACGGCTCGATCTCAGAGAATTTTTCGAATGTGGATATCCCGGCGCTCGTCATTGCCGGCTGGGCGGACGGCTATCGCAACACGCCTCTGCTGGCGGTCGAAGGTCTCGGCGGAAAGGCGAAGGCCCTGATCGGCCCATGGGTCCACAAATATCCGCACTTCGCCTGGCCGAAGCCGCGCGTCGACTTCCACAGCGAAGCGATCGCCTGGTGGAACAAATGGCTGCGCGGCGACGACAATGGCATCGACCGACTGCCGCAGGCTCGCGCCTATATTCTCGATGCCGTCAGGCCTGCCGCCCGACGCGACAGCGATCCAGGCTTCTGGATCGCCAAGGACATGTGGACGCCGCCGCGGATGCAATGCTTCTATGTCGAGCAATTCGGCCGGTTGACGCAAGGCATGCCGATCCCGCATGCGCCCGAGCATCCCGTCCATCTCCATTCTCCCCTCGACACCGGCACGGCGTCGGGAGAGTATTTTACGCTGAAGCCCGACGCCGAAATGGCCATCGACCAACGCTCAGACGATTCCGGCTCGCTGGTCTTCGACACGGTGCCGCTTGCAGAGGATCATGATTATCTCGGCCGGCCCGTCGTAACGCTTGCGTTGCGCCCCCACGCGACAGGCGGCAATCTCTCTGCCCGCCTGGTCGATGTCCATCCGGACGGCACGGCCACCCGTGTCGCCTTCGGCGTCGTCAATCTCACGCACCGCGATGGCAATGCCGATCCCAAGCCTCTCACGCCGGGCGAGAAAGTGGCGATCCGGCTGGTGCTCGATGCCTGCGGCTATCGCTTCCGCAAGGGGCATCGAATCCGCCTTTCGCTTTCGACCGCCTATTGGCCGATGATCCTGCCGCCGCCCGATGATCAAGGGGTCGAGATTGATATTGCCTCGCTTGGCCTGGCGCTGCCCTTGCTCGGGGACCACCGGAAGATCGAAATCGATGAACCGGCCAATCCCGATCCCCTGCCCAAATATATCGAGCATGCAGGCGCCGCGACGAAGCGTCAGGTCGTCCGGGACCTCTCGGCCAACCGCACGGATTATCGCATCCACGAGGAGACCGGGCTTTACGAACACCCGGAAACCGGCCTGTCGACGCGGCAATTGCGCGAAGAGGTCTGGTCGATTTCGCCAGATGACCCGCTGTCGATGACCGGCACCTCGACCTGGACTTGCGACATGCACCGGCCCGGCTGGTTCGTGCGCACGGTCGCGACCGCGCGGATTGCCTGCACCGCGAGTGATTGGATCATCAGCGCCGTCGTCACCGCTTTCGAGGACGATGTGCAGATATTCGAAAAGATCTTTGCCGAAAAGCGGATCGCGCGCGATCTGATGTGATCGTCAGGCTGATGCGAAATGCCGAACCGCCTCGCAGACGGCGTGAAAGCCGTCGCGCGCGCCTTCACTCATGTGACGGGCGCGAAGCCAGGCATGCACCATCTGCGGCTCCTCCCGAAAGGAGACCTCGACACCCTCCGCTGCAAGCCGGGCCGCATACTGGCGGCCGTCGTCTCTCAACGGATCGAAATGCGCGACCGTGATGTAGGTGGGCGGCAGTTCGGCAAGCGAAGACGCATTCAGCGGCTCGGCGATCTCGCTGCCTGCCGGCACCTGCAGGATCTCGCGATAATAGGCAACATCGGCCGTGGTCAGGCCAGGCGCCGCAGCCATCTCGACATAGGAGCCGGCGGACAGGTCTCCGCCGAGCGCCGGGTAGATCAGGACCTGACCGACGACGCCGGGTAGGCCTTCGTCGCGTGCCCGCAGTGCAAGGCCCGCCGCAAGATTGCCCCCGGCGCTATCGCCGATCAGCACGACCTTGTTGTTGGCCGAAAGCAGATGCTTCAGCACGGCAAAGGCGTCATCCGTCTGTGCCGGCCAGCGATATTCGGGAGCCAGGCGATAATCGACGGAAACGAGTTCTGCACCGGCAAAATCGGCAATTTCCGCGCAGATGGCATGATGGCTCTCCAGCGAACCGACGACAAAACCGCCGCCATGGAGATAGAGAAGTACCGTGCGCGTGCTGATCTTGCGGGGACGGTAGCGCCGGATCGGAATGCGCTGGACCACGCCGTCGGCAAAAATCATTTCAGGCGGCAGCGGGCGGTCGAACCGGGCGCAAAGGGCATCGTACCAGTTTCGCTGCTGCTCGACCGACGCTTCGACCGCGTCGGCGGGATACAAACTATCGCAAATCTCGAGAAACTGCAGGATGGCTTTTTCGGTAGGGACAGGCGATGGAGCGGACATGAAGAGTCCTTTCGATTTGGGACATGCAGATCCATGCCCTTGGCCGACTCTGCCATCATCATGCGCCTTCAAAACGGAGGCAATCTGTCTGGTCGCGACCCATGGATGTCGCGGCGTCCACTATTTTTGACCTGCGGGGGCGGAGACTTGCTGCCGTTTCAGAAAAAGCCATAGTTTTTTTGCCGTCGACCCAAGGAACGCCATCGGAGAAACGTCTCAATCCCGAAATAGCATCTTGCTTGATAGCTTGGGGGTAGGTGCGCATTGGATGCGGAGCTCATAGAACGGGCGCAGCGCGGTGACCGGGAGGCCTTTGGGCAGTTGGTCTCGCGCCATTATGATTTCGTCCATGCGACGGCGTGGCGGTGGTCGGGCAGTTCCACCGATGCGGACGACATCGCCCAGGACGTCTGTGTCAAGCTCGGCGCGGCGATCCGCGGCTTTCGCGGCGCCAGCCGTTTCAGGACTTGGCTCTACACCCTGACGCTGAACGCCGCCCGCGACCATAGGCGCAAGCTGGCTCGAGAAGAACAGACGTTCCGTGCTTATGCCGCCGAACCGCTGCCCGATGCGCCCAGTGAGAATGACGATGAAGTATCGAGCGAATTGTGGGCGGCCGTGCGCGCTTTACCGGAAAGGCAATGCGACGCGGTGCTGCTCGTCTATGGCGAAGGCCTCAGCCATTCCGCTGCCGCCGATATTATGGGCTGCTCGGAAACGACCGTCTCCTGGCAGGTGCATGAAGCGCGCAAGAGACTGAAGGCCATGCTCGGCAAGGAAGAGGTATGACCGTGGACAAGGAACTGGAAAAACTCTCCCGCACCACGCCGCCTGCAGCCGATCCGGAGGCGCGCGCACGTGCGCTTGTCGCCGCCATGCAGGCGTTCGACGACGCAGGAAATGATACTGCCGCAGCCCAAGGAAATCTGAAGGGCTGGCGTCAAAGCTCCGTCATCAACTGGATATGGAGCCCTGCCATGAA
This sequence comes from Rhizobium sp. CNPSo 3670, assembly GCF_057784555.1. Taxonomy (NCBI): domain Bacteria; kingdom Pseudomonadati; phylum Pseudomonadota; class Alphaproteobacteria; order Hyphomicrobiales; family Rhizobiaceae; genus Rhizobium; species Rhizobium sp. CNPSo 3670. Next base: position 196,234 of record NZ_JBXSOL010000009.1, on the reverse strand, counting down.
CAAGAAATTCCTTGCCGGTTCAGCCCTTGCGACGCTGCTCGTCATTCCCGCTGCCGGTTATCTCGTGATAGCGCTGAATCACAACGGGCTGCCGATCGTCGATCAGGAAAAGATCGCGAGTGACGTCTCGCAAAATAATGCGCCAGAGCCGGCCGAACCCGTCGAGGTCGCACCTCAGCTTGCCCAAGCACCGGCGAAAGAGAAGCAGCCGGCAGCTCAATCATCGGCGGCTGATAGCACCCGAGGCTTGCAGGACGAGGAGCAGTCGGCCGCCGCTAAACCCGCTGCGCCTTCTGAATTCGATGCCGGCAAGATCGCCCCGCTGACGAAGTCCGAGGGCTCGGCTGCGGCGCTCGGCGCGGCCAAACGCGTCGCGCCGGCCGCTCCCGGCGCCCCCCAGCCGCAATTGGCAGAGTCGATGGCCGTCGCCCCCTCACCTCTGCCGCCGGCGGAAGAGCGTGTGCAGATCCAGCCCGATGCCAATCGCGAGCGCTTTGCCAATGCTGCGGCAAATCCGGTCAAGAGCGTTGCAACCGACCCGGTTTCGACCTTCTCCGCCGATGTCGACAGCGCCTCCTATTCCTTTGTCCGCCGATCGTTGACGAGCGGGGCGATGCCCGATCCGCAATCGGTTCGCGTCGAGGAAATGATCAATTATTTCCCCTATGACTGGCCGCGTCCAGACAATGCCGATCAGCCTTTCAAGGCGACCGTAACGGTGATGCCGACACCGTGGAACCACGACACGCAATTGATGCATGTGGCGATCAAGGGCTATGATATCGCGCCGGCGACGACGCCGCGTGCCAATCTGGTTTTCCTGATCGACGTTTCGGGTTCGATGGACGAGCCGGACAAGCTGCCGCTGCTGAAGAGCGCCTTCCGTCTGCTGGTCAACAGGCTGAAGGCCGACGACACCGTCTCGATCGTTACCTATGCCGGCGATGCCGGCACGGTGCTGGAACCGACACGCGTCGCCGAAAAATCGAAAATCCTTTCAGCGATCGACAGGCTGGAGGCCGGAGGTTCCACGGGCGGCGCCGAGGGCATCGAGGCGGCTTACGATCTTGCCAAACAGGCCTTCGTCAAGGGCGGCGTCAACCGCGTGATGCTGGCGACGGACGGAGACTTCAATGTCGGCCCTTCGAGCGATGAAGATCTGAAGCGCATCATCGAAGAAAAGCGCAAGGACGGCATCTTCCTGACCGTTCTCGGCTTCGGACGCGGCAATCTCAACGATTCCCTGATGCAGACGTTGGCGCAGAACGGCAATGGCAGCGCCGCCTATATCGACACCCTGGCGGAAGCGCAGAAGACGCTGGTCGAAGAGGCCGGATCGACACTGTTTCCGATCGCCAAGGATGTGAAGTTCCAGGTCGAGTTCAATCCGGAACGGATCGCCGAATATCGGCTGATCGGCTACGAGACGCGCGCCCTTAACCGCGAGGATTTCAACAATGACCGCGTCGATGCCGGCGATATCGGCTCAGGCCACAGCGTCACGGCGATCTATGAGATTACGCCCAAGGGAAGCCCCGCGGTCATGAACGACGACCTGCGTTATGGCGCAGCCGACAAGACGCCGGCCGAGACAGCGGACAGCGGGCGCCAGGGTGAGCTTGCCTTCATCAAGATGCGCTACAAGCGGCCGGGCGAGGATAAGAGCGCCCTCATCACTACGCCGGTCGGCGACGTCAATGCGGTCGCCAGCGTCGATGCCGCGCCACAGGATGTCCGCTTCTCGGTGGCCGTCGCCGCCTTCGGCCAGAAACTGAGCCGCCTCCCCGCCCTCGACACTTATTCCTATCAGGCGGCTGCCGATCTCGCCGCGGCATCGCGGGGGGCGGATCCCTTCGGCTACAGGTCGGATTTCCTCGGGCTCATCAGGCTGGCCGACGGTCTCAGTCAACGGTGAGCGGCGAAGCACCCAGAAAGCGCGGCCGCCCGGAAGCGCAGCCGCTGAGTTTACCCCGGTCTCGACCCATTGGCCGTGAGATAAACGGCGTAGAGAGACGTAGTCCCGGTGATAAAGAGGCGGTTCAATTTCTCTCCGCCGAAAGTCACGTTGGAGACGATCTCGGGAATATGGATCTTGCCCAGCAGCGTGCCATCCGGATCATAGGCGTGCACGCCGTCGGCCGCACTTGTCCAGATCCTGCCCTTCCGGTCCACGCGAAACCCATCGAACATGCCGACAGTACATTCTGCGAACACGCCGAGGTCGCTCAGCGTCCCGTCGCCTGATACCGCGAGCTTTCGGATATGACGCGGACCACCCGGCAAGTGCGATGCACCGGTGTCGGCGACGTAGAGAACCGACTCGTCGGGCGAGAAAGCCAGACCGTTCGGCTTGATGAAATCCGACGTCATCTGATCGGTCACGCCAGTTTCCGGATCATGTCGGTAGACATGGCATCCGCCGATTTCCTCTTCGCCATAGTCGCCTTCATAGTCGTGAAGTATGCCGTAGCTCGGATCGGTAAACCAGATTGTGCCGTCGGACTTGACGGTCACATCATTCGGAGAATTGAGCCGCCTGCCCGCGATCCGGTCGGCGAGCACGCTGACCTTGCCGTCAAACTCCGTCCGGGTGACCCGGCGTGCCAGATGCTCGCAGGTGATCAGCCGGCCCTGATTATCGACGGTGTTGCCGTTCGAGTTGTTGCTGGGCGAGCGGAAGACGGAGGTATGTCCGCTGGTATCGTCGTAGCGCATCATGCGGTTGTTCGGGATATCTGAGAAGACCAGATAGCGTCCGGCGGCAAACCAGGCCGGTCCCTCCAGCCAGCGGCCGCCCGTCCAGAGGCGTTCGACCCGAGCATGGCCGACGAAGCAGCTTTCAAAGCGCGGGTCGAGGACCTCGAACCCGGTACCTTCGATTTCACCGAACATAAGTCTTCCTCCTCAGGATTGTTATCGATATCATAATGCTCGGATTTCGGAGATTCGTATAGCCGGCAGGGCGCCGGTAACTTAGCAAATTCGGTGAGAAGCAGGCTTTTCCGGCTGTAGAACCGCATACTTCTTGGATAAAATCGATTGTGCGATGATAGCGATAACTTTATCGTGTGCTGAATTAAACAATTCCGACGTTGTTTGAAAGCGGAGAGCAGTGAAAAACGACGATGAGCCAAAGGTCAAGCGCCTCAAGGCTGGAGACGCCCAAAAGCTGACGATGGCTGAGGTCGCCAAATATGTCGGCGTATCGGCCATGACCGTTTCGCGCGCCTTTCGCCAGGATGCAAGTGTTTCCGAAGAAACGCGAAAGCGCATCATGGAAGCCGTCGACGCGCTCGGCTACGTGCTGGATCTCTCCGCCGGCAGTCTTTCCTCGCGGCGCAGCGGCTTCATCGCGGCGCTGGTGCCCTCCATCAACAATTCGAATTTCTCCGACACCGCCCGTGGCATTACCGATGCACTGGAGAATACCGGCCTTCAGCTTCTTCTCGGCTATACCGACTATTCCGCCGAGAAAGAAGAAAAACTGATCGAGGCGATGCTGCGGCGGCGCCCCGAAGGCATCATCCTGACAGGCGGTTCGCACACCGACCGCGCCCGACGCATGCTTGATAAGGCAGGCATTCCGGTGGTGGAAACCTGGGAGCTTCCGGAGGAGCCGATCAACCATGTCGTCGGCTTTTCCAATAGCGAGGCGATGTCGCTGCTGGTGCGGACGCTGGCCAGCCAGGGCTATCGGAGGTTCGGCTATATCGGCGGAACGACGGCGCGCGATACGCGCGGCAGCCAGCGGCGAAGCGGTTTCCTGAAGACGGTCGAGGAACTGGGCCTCGGGCCGGGCCGGGCGATTTCCTTCGGCGTACCGCCGATCACCATGGAACAGGGCGGTCAGGCGATTATGAGCCTGCTGGAGCGCTGGCCGGACACGGAAGTGGTTCTCTGCGTCTCCGACCTTTCCGCGTTCGGCGCGATCATGGAATGCAAGCGCAGGGGAATGAAGGTGCCGGGTGATATCGCCATTGCCGGCTTCGGCGATTACGAGATCTCTTCGATCTGTCATCCCAGCATAACCACCATCAATGTCGACTGTTACGGCATCGGCCGGCAGGCCGCCGCCCGCCTGCTCGATGCCCTGCAAGGCAGCGGCGAGACGAACGGCGACGAGATCACATTGACGGGCTACAGGGTCGTGCTGCGCGAAAGCACCGATCGCAGCGGTGCCTCATAGTTAGACACCGGCGTTAGAAGGTGATCTGCACCTTCATCGACTTGCTGCGGTCGCCGGCCAGTTCGAAGGCGGCGACAGCCTCTTCGATCCCGAAGACGCCAGTCAGCAGCGGTTTCAGATCGACACGGCGCGCATTGATCAATTCGACGGCGAGCCCGAACTCCTCGTGAAAGCGGAATGTGCCGCGCATCTCGATTTCCTTGGCAACGATCATGTTTTGCGGAATGGAGACATCGCCGCCAAGGCCGAGTTGCACGAGAACGGCACGGGGCTTCAGCACCTCAAGGCCGGCGCGCACGGCCCGTTCATTGCCCGACGCCTCGAACATGACATCGAAATATCCCTTGTCGGCGCCGTAAGCGGCAAGGTCGGATGCATGCGTGGCAACGTTGATCGTGCGATCGGCGCCGCTGGTGCGGGCGATCGTCAGAACGGTGTCGGTGACGTCGGTCGCGACGATTTCACGGGCGCCGAGAACGCGGGCGGCCACGATCGCCAGCATCCCGATCGGACCGCAGCCGGTGACCAGCACCCGCTTGCCGAGCAGCGATCCGGCGCGGCTTGCCGCATGCAGCGTGACGGCAAAGGGTTCGGCGAAGGCGGCCTCATGAATAGAAATGCCGTCGGCGACCTTGTGGCATTGCCAGCGCTCCGCCACCAGCCGCTGGCGGAAGCCGCCCTGAATGTGCGGCATGGGCATGGCGCTGCCGTAGAATCGCATGTTCAGGCAGTGGTTCTGCTGTCCCTTCAGGCAATATTGGCAATGGCTGCACGGCCGGCTCGGGGAAACCGCGACGCGGTCTCCAACGGCAAGGTCGCTCACGCCGGCACCCAGCGCCTTGACTGTGCCGGCGATTTCGTGGCCGAGGATCATCGGTTCGCGCAGCCGAACGGTGCCGAAGCCGCCGTGATTGTAATAATGCAGATCGGAACCGCAGATGCCGCCGGCTTCGATGGCAACCTCCACCTGCCCCGGTCCTGCAATCTCCGCTTCGCGCTCTTCGACCCTGAGGTCCTTTGCAGCGTGAATGACGATGGCTTTCATGTCGAACTCCTCACACGACCGGCGTCGGAAGCGCGCGACCGGCAAAATGCGCGGCGAGATTGTCTCTGACGAGTTTGCCCATGGCCCTGCGGGTCTCGATGGTGCCGGAGCCGTGATGGGGCTGCAGCACGACGTTCGGCAGCGTCAGGAAGCGCGCATCGATTTTCGGCTCGTTGAGGAAAACGTCAAGGCCGGCGGCCTGGATGGTGCGGTTCTGAAGCGCTGCGATCAGCGCTTCCTCGTCGACGGTCGTTCCGCGCGAAACATTGATCAGCATGCCTTCCGGACCGAGCGCTTCCAGCACCTCGGCGTTGATGATCTTCATGGTCGCGGCCCCTCCGGGAACGATGACGATCAGGAAGTCGGCCAAATTGGCAAGCGCGACCAGATTGGCTTCATAGCCATAGGTGACATCCTGGTCCCTATTGCGGGCGAAATAAGAGATGTCGCAGCCGAAAGCGGCAGCCCGCTTGGCGATCGCCTTGCCGATCCGCCCCATGCCGACGATCCCGACCTTCTTGCCCGAAACCCGCGTTACCAGCGGCATGGGAACGTTGCCCCACTGGCCGGTGCGGACGAAAACGTCGGCCTGCGGAATCTGGCGTGCCGTGGAAAGCAGCAGTCCGATCGCGATATCGGCGACGTCTTCCGTCAGCACGTCAGGTGTATTCGTCACGCGAATGCCGTTGGCGCGGGCATAGGAGAGGTCGATCGCGTCGGTGCCGACGCCGTAGCAGGAAACGATCTCCAGCTTCGGCAGTTGCTTCATCAGCTCGGCGGAAGCGCCGAGTTCGCCGCGCGTCGCGATGGCGCGGATATTGCTGCCGACTTTTGAAATCAGTTCCTGCCGATCTGCGGCTTCCCACAGGCGGTGGACGCGGTAGCTCGCCTCCAGATCGACCATGTCCCACTCTGGATAGGCCCCGGCCAACAAGATTTCTACGTCAGGCATTGCGTTCTTCGTCTCGCATTTTGGCTGTTGATTATGTTATCGATAACATATAATTCGAGATAGGGATGTCAAGTGAGTTTCACCGCAAGTGGCGGTATAAGCCGTCATTCGCCGCGACACCGGAGGAGTGATTTGCATGAAGAACCTGTTTGATCTGACCGGGCAGCTTGCCCTGATCACCGGCTCGAGCCAGGGGATCGGTTATGCGCTGGCCGAGGGCCTGGCGCAGCATGGCGCCGAGGTCGTCATCAACGGCCGCACGCCCGAAAGCGTCAAACGCGCAGTCGAAAGCCTCAAGGCTCAAGGTCTTTCTGCCCATGCGGCGATCTTCGACGTCACCAGCAAGGACGCTGCTGCGCAGGGTATCGCCGCGATCGAAGCCGATATCGGTCCGCTCGACATCCTGATCAACAATGCCGGCATGCAGTTCCGCACGCCGCTGGAAGATTTCCCGGCGGACAAATGGGAATTGCTGCTGACCACCAATATTTCCAGCGTGTTTTACGTCAGCCAGGCGGCCGCCAAAGCCATGATCGCCCGCGGGCATGGCAAGATCATCAACATCGCCTCGGTTCAGAGCGAGCTCGCCCGTCCGGGCATAGCTCCCTATACGGCGACCAAGGGCGCGGTGCGGAATCTGACCCGCGGTATGTGCGCCGACTGGGCCAAGCACGGCCTGCAGATCAACGCGATTGCGCCGGGCTATTTCAAGACGCCGCTCAACCAGGCGCTCGTCGATAATCCGGAATTCTCGTCCTGGCTCGAAAAGCGGACGCCGGCCGGACGCTGGGGCAATGTCGAGGAACTGGTAGGTGCCGCCGTCTTCCTTTCGGGACGCGGTTCGTCCTTCATCAACGGCCACACGCTTTATGTCGACGGCGGCATCACGACCTGCCTCTAAGGGAGGCGAGACGATGGACGTTGAGAAAGAGGCACTGCCCTTTGCCGTGGTTGTCATGGGCGTCAGCGGTTGCGGCAAATCTTCGGTTGGCGAGCGCCTCGCCGGTCGCAACGGCATGTTGTTTGTGGAAGGTGACCAGCTCCATCCCCCGCGCAATGTCGAGAAGATGGCGAAGGGCATACCGCTCACCGATGAAGATCGCCTGCCGTGGCTCGACCGGATCGGTGAGGAATTAAGGGCGGCGCAAAAGGCGTCGCAGGGATTGGTGATTTCCTGTTCGGCGCTGAAGAGAAGTTATCGGGATAGGCTGCGGCAGGCGGCAGATGGGCCCCTGGCCTTCATTTTCCTGGAGGGGTCGCGTGATCTGCTGTTGTCGCGGATGCAGGCCCGTCAGGGCCACTTCATGCCGGCTTCGCTGCTCGACAGCCAGCTGCAGACGCTGGACCCGCCGATCGGGGAGCCCGGTGTCGTGACGGTGGCGATCGATATGGCTTTGGATGATATGGTGGCGCTGGCTTGTGAGGGGCTGCGAGGCGTGGCCGTCAAGGGAGGAGATTATCATGCGGGATGACCACAGAGCAGATGTCGCCGTCATCGGCGCGGGCATCATGGGAGCGGCGATCGTCACGCGATTGATCGAAACCGGCCACAAAGTATCGGTTTTCGATCTCGATACTGAAAAGGTCGCGGCGTTGGCAGCCAAGGGCGCCCACGGGGCTGCTTCGGTGGAGGATGCGGTTTCGCGGTCGGAATTTTGCGTCCTCAGCCTCAATCATGCAAATATCGTCCGCGCCGTCGTCTTCGGCGAGAAGGGGGTTGCGGCGGCGGCAAGCGCTGACAAGCTGCTGATCGATATGTCTTCGATCGACCCCGCCGAAACCGCCGACATGGCGAAGCGGCTGCGGGGGGAAACGGGCATGGCATGGGTGGATTGCCCGCTTTCGGGCGGTGTGCCCGGTGCCCTCGGCGGAAAGCTGACGATCATGGCCGGTGGCAGCTCTGAGGATTTCGAGCGGGCGCGCGTGGTGATGCGGCATCTTGCCGCCAATTATACGCTGATGGGCGCATCCGGGGCCGGGCAGACCACCAAGCTGATCAACCAGCTGTTCTGCGCCGTGCTGTTCCAGTCGGTCGCTGAAGCCGTCAAGCTGGCGGAAGCCGGCGGTGTGGATCCCTCCGCCATACCGGCCGCCCTTGCCGGCGGCAGGGCGGACAGCCGGATATTGCAGGAGTTCATGGCGAAATTCGCCGCCCGGGATTTCTCGCCGACAGGCAGGATCGACAACATGCTGAAGGATTTGGACTCGCTTCAGGCCTTTGCACTGAGGACAAAAACGCCGCTGCCGATGACGGGCGCGGTGGTGGAAATTCATCGCCTGCTTTGCGCTGCCGGCCTTGGGCCGAAGGACTCTGCCGAGATGATGCGCCTGCTCGACGGATTTGCCGCCGACTGACCTCATTTCAGGCCTGGGAGATTGTCACTTTCCGCTTGACTAATAGGGCGATGTTATCGATAACATGAGGACAGCTGCAGCTTTGGGAGGAGCCACAGTGGAAGCCAAGAGACTGCTGGAGTTCCAATCGATCACCAAAAGCTTCGGCGGCACGCAGGCGCTGCGTGACGTCTCGATCGACCTGCGCGAGGGCGAGATCCTGGCGCTGCTCGGCGAAAACGGCGCCGGGAAATCGACGCTGATCAAGACCCTGGCCGGCATCTACAAGCCCGATAACGGCGACATCCTGTTTCGCGGGCAGAGCTACCATCATCGCCCGCCGAAGCCGAACGAGCGGCAGCCGGTGGCTTTTATCCATCAGGATCTCGGCTTGATCGAGTGGATGACGGTCGGCGAGAATATGGGCCTGTCGCAGGGCTTCTCGATGCGCCGGGGTCTGATCGACTGGAACAGGACGCAGGCGCGCGCGAAAGAGGCCTTGAAGCTGGTCGGCTGCGATTTCGATCCGACGACGCGGGTCTCGGCCCTGTCGCGCACCGAAAAATCCCTGGTCGCCATTGCCCGCGCGCTTGCCGTCGAAGCCGACGTTCTGGTGCTTGACGAGCCGACGGCGAGCTTGCCCGCCGACGAAGTCGATCGGCTGTTCAACGCGATCCGTCCCCTGAAGGAGCGCGGCGTCGGCATGATCTATGTCTCCCACAGGCTGGACGAGATTTTCCGCATCGCCGATCGCGTCGCCGTCCTGCGCGACGGATGCATGGTCGGGCAGAAGCCGGTCAGCGAGACCACTCCCGACGAACTCGTGATGATGATCATCGGCCGCAGCGGCGACAGTCTCTTTTCGAAGACCGAGATCAAGCCCGGCAAGGCGATCGTCAAGGTGCGCGATCTCGTCTGCGCCGGCACGAGTCCGATATCCTTCGATATAAGAGAGGGCGAGCTGCTCGGCCTTGCCGGACTGCGCGGCGCCGGCCAGGAACGGATCGGCCGGGCGCTGTTCGGCTGCGAGCCTTTCGGCGGCACGATCCTGCTGCATGAGCAAACCCCGGACCTTTCGAGCCCGCTGAGCGCAATGTCGTCGGGCATCGGATTGATCGCCCGCGACCGGACGGAGGAATCCGTCGCGCTCTCGCTGTCCATTCGGGAAAATACCTATATCAACCCAGGCGCAGTCGGACGCGGGCTTTTTTCCTTCCTGTCTCCGCGCGGCGAAGCCGACCTTGCCCATGCGATCGGCCATACCGTCGGCCTCAGGCCGAACGACCCGGACCTGCCTGTCGAGGCCCTGTCGGGCGGCAATCAGCAGAAGGTGGTCGTCGGCCGCTGGCTGGCGACCGGCCGGAAGCTGCTGATCGCGGAAGATCCGACCGCCGGAGTCGACATCGGCGCGCGTGCGGAAATCTACCGCCTGATCACGCAGGCGCTGGAAGCTGGTCTCGCAGTCGTCGTTGTTTCGACGGACTTCGAGGAAATCGCCCATATCTGCCACCGCGCGCTGGTTTTCTCGCGCGGCAAAATCGTCAGCGAACTGACTGGAAGCGCCCTGACGACGGAGGCGGTGATAACGGCCGCATCCGCATCGGAAGCTGCTTGAGCCATCGGGAGAACAGCCATGCAATCCATTGAATCCACCGCGCTGGAGCCGACCAAGAGCGAAATGGCCGGCTTGTCCGCCGGACAGAAGATCGGGCGCCTGATTCCGGTTTATGGTCTGGTGATCCTGACAGTCGGCCTGATCCTGCTCTTTTCGATCATGCTGCCGGATACGTTTCCGACGGTCCTGAATGTCCGCTCGATCGTCTCCGACAAGGCGATCATCGCGCTTCTGTCGCTGGCCGCGATGATCCCGATGGCCTCGGGCCGCATCGACCTGACCGTGGGTTACGGCATCGTGCTCTGGCACATTCTCGCCATCAGCCTGCAGACGGTCTACGGCCTTCCCTGGCCGGTCGCCGTCCTCATCGTTCTCGCGCTTGGCGTCCTCACCGGCTTCATCAACGGTCTGCTCGTCGAGGTCGCCAAGATCGACAGCTTCATCGCCACCCTCGGCACCGGTACGGTCCTTTATGCGCTTGCCCTTTGGCACACCGGCGGCCGGCAGGTGGTCGGCGTCCTGCCTGAAGGTTTCTACGCGCTGAACGGCACCATGCTGTTCGGCCTGCCAATTACCGGCTTCTACGTGCTGCTGATCGCGATCTGCATGTGGATCGTGCTCGAATACCTGCCGATCGGCCGTTATCTCTATGCCATCGGCGCCAATCCCAAGGCCGCGGCCCTCAACGGCATTCCCGTCCGCAAATTCGTGATGGGCGCATTCGTCACGTCAGGCCTGCTGGCGGCCCTGACCGGGGTCCTGCTGGCCTCGAAGCTGCGCATCGGCCAGGCGAGCGTCGGCCTCGAATATCTGCTGCCGGCCCTCGTAGGCGCTTTCCTTGGATCGACGACGATCAAGCCGGGACGGGTGAACGTCTGGGGCACCTTGATCGGCGTCATCATCCTGGCGGTGGGGATATCTGGAATTCAGCAATTCGGCGGATCGTTCTTCGTCGAACCGCTGTTCAACGGCGTGACCCTGCTGATTGCCATCGGCATCGCAGGCTACGCCCAGCGCAAGCGCGGAGCTGTGAGGAGGATCACACCCGCATCCAAATGAGGATGCCGGCCCGGCCGGCATTTCATAACAAACAAAATGGAGGAGTGAACATGAAGCGCAGGACCTTATTGCAGGCAACGGTCGCAGCCGTCGCCTTTATGCTGAGCGTGCCGGCAATGGCCGATTCCATGGCCGACGCCAAAGCCGTGGTCGAGAAATATGCCTCCAAGGTGAGCGCATGGGATGGCCCGACAAGCGGCCCCAAGGGCGCCACCGGAAAGAACATCGTCATTCTCGCGGCAGATATGAAGAACGGCGGTATCCTCGGCGTCGCCAATGGCGTGCAGGAAGCGGCCAGCGCGCTCGGCTGGACGGTGAAAGTGCTCGACGGCGCTGGTTCGATCGGCGGCCGGACGGCGGCCTTCGGCCAAGCCATGGCGCTGAAGCCCGATGGCATCATCATCAACGGCTTTGACGCCGTCGAGCAGAAGCCGGCAATGGAAGCGGCAAAGGCTGCCGGCATTCCGATGGTCTCCTGGCATGCCGCCTCGGCCGTCGGCCCGGTTCCCGAAGTCGGCGTCTTCGCCAACGTGACCACCGATGCGATGGAAGTATCGAAGTCTGCGGCGGACTGGGCCTTCGCCGATGCCGGCGGCAAGCCGGGTGTCATCATCTTCACCGACTCCACCTATGCGATCGCGATCGCCAAGGCCGACCGCATGAAGAAGGAGATCGAGGATCTCGGCGGCACGGTGCTCGAATATGTCGACACGCCAATCGCCGAAACCTCGCAGCGCATGCCGCAGCTGACCACTTCGCTGCTGCAGAAGTACGGCGCCAAGTGGACGCATTCGCTGGCGATCAACGACCTCTATTACGACTTCATGGGACCGTCGCTCGCCTCTGCCGGCATTCCAGGCGACGGAAAGCCGGTCAACGTCGCAGCCGGTGACGGTTCGGAGAGCGCCTATCAGCGCATTCGCGCCAAGCAGTATCAGGCCGTCACGGTCGCCGAGCCGCTCAACCTCCAGGGCTGGCAGCTCGTCGACGAACTGAACCGCGCTTTCGCGGGTGCGCCGTGGTCGGGCTACGTGTCGCCGCTGCACGTGGTGACCAGCGCGAACGTCGAATTCGACGGCGGGCCGAAGAACAGCTTCGATCCCGATAACGGCTATCGCGATCAATACAAGAAAATTTGGGGCAAATAAGCCTTCCCAAGGGCGTATCTGCGGATACGCCCTTACCCCCGCTGACACCACGCCAATATCGATCCAGCTCCGGCGAGTTTTGGAAAAGAGAACCCATGATCATTCGTTATGCTTTGTTTGAAGGCGAAATCCATCCCGGCCGAGAAGAGGAATTCCGCGCCTTTGTCAGGCAGCGGCTCGTTCCTCTCTGGACGAAATTTCCAGGCGCCGAGGAAGTCCGGGTGCTTGATGGCTTGGAGCGCGACGAAGGCGCTCCGGTCTATGCCATGGCTCTCGCCATACGTTATCCCGATATGGATGCGGTCAACGCAGCGCTTCGCTCCGATGTGCGCTTCGAGAGCCGCGAGGTCACCGGCGAACTCCTGCAGCTCTTCACCGGCAAGGTGCATCACCACGTGTTCCGGGCCAATGAATACCCGCCGGCCATTGCCTGACCGCCGGGCATTTTCGGCGCCGACTGGAGCGACGGACGCTGCCCGGCCGTAAGGTCGAGAACAGGGATCGAACAATCTTAAAGCGCCTGCGAACAAGCGTTCCAGGCGCTTTTCCTATTGGGACGCTGCCAAGCCCGCGGGCACCGATCTGTGGCACAATTTTTCATCAGCACCGCCAATATTAAATTAAATAGTCTACTGTTTTAGTGGGCAATGCTCCATCTTATCCCGCATGGGCGCCGGCGAGGCAGATAACCGCATGATTCCCCGGGAGGCCTTCTTCTTCCAACCGCGCAGATCCGCAGCATCGCATGAGCAATAATTCCGAATTTCTCTGGTATATTCCAAACGACGTCAGGCCCGGCCATCGCGGCGATTCCGCCGTCGACAATCACAACAGCCTGGATACGCTGACCAGCCATGCGAAGGCGCTTGAGGAGCACGGCTGGAAGGGCGCGCTCATCGGCACCAGCTGGGGCCGTCCCGACACGTTCACCGTCGCGGCCTCGCTCGCGGCGCGCACCACCACCTTCGAGCCGCTGATTGCGATCCGCCCGGGTTATTGGCGGCCGGCAAATTTCGCGTCCGCAGCCGCGACGCTCGACCATCTCACGGGCGGCCGGGTGCGGATCAACATCGTCTCGGGCAAGGACAACCTGGCGGCTTACGGCGACAGCGAGGCGGATCAGGCGCATCGTTATGGCAGGACGAGGGAGTTCATGCGGCTGGTCCGCAGGTTATGGACGGAAGAAAACGTCACCTCGGCAGGCGAGCATTTCCGGGTCACCGAATCCACCGTGGTGCCGCGCATCGAGGTCCGCGGCGACCGCCGGCACCCGAAATTCTATTTTGGAGGTGCGTCGGAGGCGGCCGAACGGGTGGCGGCGGCCGAGGCCGATGTCCAGCTTTTCTGGGGCGAGCCGCTCGACGGCGTCCGGGAACGGATCGACCAGCTCAAGGTACTGAGCCGGGACCTCGACCGCGACCTTCCCCCGCTGGAATTCGGGCTGCGGATCACAACGCTGGTCCGCGACACGACGGATGAAGCCTGGGCCGATGCCGAGGCGAAGGTCGCCGAGATGGCGAAAAACAACGGCGCCGGCTGGCACGATCACCAGCGCGTGCTCGCTGTCGGCCAGCGGCGGCTGCTCGCTCTTCACGAGCGCGGCGACGTGCTCGACGATAATCTCTATACCGCGCCGGGCAAGTTCGGCGGCGGCGGGGCCGGCACCACCTGGCTGGTCGGCTCGGCGGAAGACGTCGCCCGCTCGCTGCGCAAATATCAGGAATTGGGTATATCGCATTTCGTGCTTTCGGATACGCCTTACCTCTCCGAGATCAAGCGTCAGGGCGATCAGCTTCTGCCGCTGCTGGGTGGCTGACGCCGCTGACGGGCAATTCCATGAGCACAGGATGTCGGATCGTTGCAGCACATTGTTTCGGCCGGAATTGTTGGTTACGCAGAGTCGGCGCCAAAGCATCGTCTGCGCTGCCGCAGTGCATCCGAAGTGATTCGCGATTTCCGTCCGGCGTTCCCAGATCATTGTCCGAGTGCAAGGCGGCGAAAGAGTTGAGCGCCGAATTTACAACAGCAGATGTCGGCCGTTTCTGCGAAACAACTTAGCATACTCTTCCCGCATGGCGGCCGTGCAAGAAACGCGCACAAGATATACGAAAAACGCAGCTTACTGGCTCTCTGCCGTCTCCGTTTACATTCTCTAAAATATATTCCCCTAAATTTTTTGGGATATCGGGAAGGCGTTCTCAGGATCGTCACCTACGCCATGACGGCGAGCCGGGCTTCCGAAATCTTGCACGAAATCGACGATGTTACTTTCCGCGCCTCCTGGGCATTGGCTCGGCCGTTCCCGGACAACGTGCAGTGCATGCGAAGTGGCATGTCGGGCGCGAACAGTGCCTCGGGACGTGTTCGGGTACGGATCAAGGACCGCACGCTTGAATGAGGAGTCGCGAGCGATCCTGATGTCCCAGCGACTTTTGACAACCTCGCCAACCATGGAGAGTGCCAATGAACAGCATTAAGAATTTCGGGATCGCGGTGCGTCTCACCCTCGGCTTCAGCTTCCTGGTTCTGCTAATGGCCGGCCTGGCCATCTATTCGGCGGTCGAGGTTGCGAAGATCAACAGCGAACTTGAAACGATCAATGACGTCAACAGCGTCAAGCAACGCTTTGCCATCAACTATCGCGGCAGCGTGCATGATCGGGCGATCGCTATCCGCGACGTGACCCTGGTGACCTCGGCGGATGAACGCAAGGCCGCCGAGGCGCTGATCGACAAGCTCGCGGCCACTTATGCCGAGAATGAAAAGCGCATGGCCGACATGGTTGCATCCCCGGCAGGTGCCACGGATCAGGAAAAAGCCATTCTCAACGAGATTGCCGGCATTCAGGCGAAAACCAATCCTCTGGTCGCCGAGATCATCGCGCTGCAGGAGAAGGGCGACGGCGAAGCGGCCCGCAAGATCCTGCTCGAACAAGCCCGTCCGGCCTTTGTGCAGTGGCTCGGCGCCATCAATAAATTCATCGACTATCAGGAAGCGTTGAACAAAACGATCGGCGGTACGGTTCGCAGTTCGGCAAGCGGGTTCAAGCCAATCGTGCTGACGGCGCTGGGGATCGCGGCTCTTCTCTCTATGGTCGCTGCCGTCATCACATCCCGTACGATTATCGGTCCGCTGGCAAAACTCCAGCTTTCGCTAAAAGCGATGGCGGAAGGCAATCTTGACGGCGATCGTCGCCTCGAAGCGCGCGGCGACGAGATCGGCAAGCTCGCGCGCGCCGTGGCCAGCTTGCGTGACGCGATTTCAGCGAAGGCGGAACGGCAAGCCGATGCGGAAAGCAAGCGGGCTGTCGCGGAGCGGCAACGCCTCGAGCAGGATGCCGACGAACGCCGCACCCTTGCGGAGCAAACGGACCAGGCTGTCGGCTGGCTTGGGGACGCCTTGCAGGCCCTGGCAGACGGCGACCTCACGCAGCAGATCGACACGCCGTTCATTCCGTCCCTGGAAAAGCTCCGCGCCGATTTCAATGCCGCGGTCGAAAAGCTCCGTGCCGCCATGCAGAAGGTTTCTCAGAACGCCAGCGCCATCGCGGCCGGCGCACAGGAGATCCGGTCGGCCTCGGACGATCTCGCCAAGCGGACGGAACAGCAGGCCGCTTCCGTCGAGGAAACCGCCGCTGCTCTGGAAGAGATCACGACCACTGTCGCGGACTCCAGCCACAGGGCCCAGGAAGCCGGGCAGCTCGTCCGCAAGACCAAGGACAATGCGGAACGCTCGGGCAGCGTCGTTCGCGATGCGGTCGACGCCATGGGCAAGATCGAATCTTCCGCCACCGAGATCGGAAGCATCATCGGCGTCATCGACGAGATCGCCTTCCAGACCAACCTGCTGGCGCTGAATGCCGGCGTCGAAGCCGCCCGCGCCGGTGAAGCCGGCAAGGGCTTTGCCGTCGTTGCCCAGGAAGTGCGCGAATTGGCGCAGCGTTCCGCCAAAGCGGCAAAGGAGATCAAGGAACTGATCAACGCTTCGAACGGCCATGTGAAGAGCGGCGTCGCCCTCGTCGGCGAGACGGGAAAGGCCTTGCAGGAGATTGCCGCGCAGGTGCAGCAGGTCGACGGCAATGTCGGCGCGATCGTCGGCGCTTCGCAGGAACAGGCGACGGGGCTGAAAGAGATCAACGCCGCTGTCAACAGGATGGATCAGGGGACGCAGCAGAACGCCGCCATGGTGGAGGAAGCCACAGCTGCCGCCCATAACCTCGCCAAGGAAGCCGATGCGCTGTTCCAGTTGCTCAGCCAGTTCAATATCGGCGGAGCGGTGGCATCAAGGCGCATGACGCCGCCCGCCGCAGCAGCGCAGCACGCTCAACCTGTCGCCTCGCCCGCTCGGCAGATGATCGCGAAGATCGGCAAGTCGTTCCAGGGCGGCGCGGCGGTCCAGGGGAACGCGGCATTGGCGGGCGATTGGGAAGAATTCTGATCGCGGAAGCGCTCCTGCGCCCCTGCCATAATTTGAAATGAGGAAGGGCAGCGTTTGCTGCCCTTCGCGTTTTCGTGCCTACGCCCGAGCCGGGGCCCTGGCTGGAAGCAGGGCGTTGACCACGACTGCAACCGCGATGTTTGCCGCCAGCGCCAGCAGGCCGGTATAGACGGTGAAGGGTTCGCCGCCGAGGCTGATCAGATGCAGAGGCTTCCAGCCGGCATCCCAGACCAGGAAGGTGCCGCCGCAGAAGCCGACGAACCAGCCGGCAAGCAGGCCGGGTGCACGGAACCAGCCGGTGTAGAGACCGAAGACCAGCGCCGGGAGCGTCTGCAGGATCCAGATGCCGCCGAGCAGCTGCAGGTCGAGGGCAAACTGCGTCGGCAGGAAAAGGATGACGAGAAGCGCGCCGACCTTGACCACCAGCGATGTCACCTTGGCGACCTTGGCCTCGCCTGCATCGCTGACTTTGGGATCGACATAGGCCTTCCAGAAGTTGCGGGTGAAGAGATTGGCCGCGCCAATGCTCATCACCGCCGCCGGCACCAGTGCGCCGATGGCGATCGCGGCAAAGGCGAAGCCGGAGAACCAGCCCGAAAACAGCGTCTTGAACAGCGTGGGAACGACGTCGTTCGCACTGTCAAGCTTCAGGTTGGCGGCATGGCCCATATAGCCGAGCAGCGCCAAAAGGCCGAGCAGCAGCGTATAGGCCGGCAGCATGATCGCATTCTTGCGGATCGTCTTGCCGCTGTTGGAGGCAAAGATGCCTGTCAGCGTATGCGGATACATGAAGGCCGCAAGCGCCGAGCCCAGAGCGAGCGTGGCATAGGCGACGTACTGATTGCCGCCCAGCAGCAGGTTGCCGGAGCCCTTGGCCTGGAAGGCCGCATCGGCCGAGGCGAAGACATTGGCGTAGCCGCCGAGCTTCGACGGGATCAGCGCGACCGCGGCGATCACCACGATATAGATCATGATGTCCTTGACGAAGGCGATCAAGGCGGGCGCGCGCAGGCCCGCCGAGTAGGTATAGAGCGCCAGCACGATGAAGGCGATCGCCAGCGGCAGTTCGCCATGCAGTCCGAGCGCCTTCAGGACTGCCGTCATGCCGACGAGCTGCAGGGCGATGTAAGGCATGGTGGCGATGACACCGGTCGCCGCGACGGCAAGCTCGAGACCGCGCGATCCATATTGACCATGGACGACGTCGGCTGCCGTCACATAGCCGAAATCCTTGGCACGTTTCCACAGCACCGGCATGACCATGAAGACGAAGGGGTAGACGACGATCGTATAGGGCAGCGCGAAGAAGCCGTAGGCGCCGACCGTGTAGACCAGCGCCGGGACGGCGATCACGGTATAGGCGGTATAGAAATCGCCGCCGACGAGGAACCAGGTAATCCAGGTACCGAAGTTGCGTCCGCCGAGACCCCATTCATCGATATGAGCCAGCGTCTCGGGCTTGCGCCAGCGGCTGGCGACGAAACCCATGACGGTGACGAGGGCGAAAAAGAAGATGAAGACGGCAAGCGCCGTGACGTTGATGTCAGTCGTCATGGCGAATACTCCGATAGGCGATCCAGGTCAGCGTCGCTGTGATCGGTACCCAGAGAAGCTGATACCAATAGAAGAAGGGAAAGCCGAAAAGCGACGGCTCGCGGAGATTGTAGAACGGCGGCCAGAGCAGCCCTATGTACGGGATGATAAGCAGCCAGAGCGCTGCCTTGCTATGTGGTCTTTCCATGTCGGGTACCTTTCAGGCGCCGCGGGGGGCAGTCGCCATGTTCCAGTTGTCGGCGTGGAAGGCGGGTCTGTCAGCCGCAGGCCGCGGCGAGCCCGGTTCGGATCGCTCGACCTTTCCAGCCGATCGAAAGCTGATGTAACGCATATGAATTCCTCCCAACGACTGACACTTGGCCAGCCGCGGATGGAGTCCTATGGCGTCGGTTTTGCCCCCACAAGATGGCCGCGGGGCGGAAATGTCGGCGTCTACCCAGAAGTGGGTAGGCGAGGATTTCCGCTGACTTTTGAGACGATACCGTGATCGAGCGCGTAACGGATGAGGCCGGCCGTGGTGGCGATGCCGAGCTTCTTCTTGAGGTTCTTTCGGTGCGTTTCCGCCGTGGCGGAGGTTATTCCGAGCGCTTCGGCAATCTTCCTGTTGCTCCTGCCGGCAACGATCAGTCCGAGAATGTCGCGCTCGCGAGGCGTCAGGGGATCGCTGCCCTCGTTTGCGCGTTCGCCCATCAGCGCGTCGAAGACCCCCGAGGAGAAATAGGTGCCTCCATCAGCCACGGTCTCGATGGCCGCAACGATCTCGTCCGTCGAAACATCTTTGAGCACGTAGCCGGCTGCTCCATGCATGACCGACGAGGATATATACTCCCGGCTGTCATGCATGGAGAGCATTACGACCCGGGCTTGGGGAAGCTCGTTCCTGAATAGTTCGATCGCATCGATGCCGCTGAGTCTCGGCATGTTGATATCCATCAACACCACCTGCGGCTGGATCTGCCGGGCGATTTCGAGACCCGTTTGCGCGAGCCCGGCGGTACCGGCGACTTCGATATGGTCGAATGTTTCCAACACCGCTTTCAACCCGTCCAGCACCAGCGGATGGTTGTCGACCAGGAGAACCCTGATTTTCGCGCGTTCATTCATGCGGCTTCCGCCTGCTTGCCGGCGGGCAGATTGGCCGATCTCGGCATCATCGCCGTCAGCGTCGTGCCGGACTCGCTGCTGTTGATGAGCAACAGCCCGCGGAAGTGGGCCATGCGCTCCTGCATGTTGCGCAGTCCGAGACCCGATCCGCCGGATCCGCCGTCCTTGCTACCGTCGAAGCCGGTGCCGTTGTCCGAAATCATCATGCGGGCGCGGCCGCCGTCGCTCCACAGCTTGACCGAAAGCTTCGAGGCGCCCGAGTGCCGCTCGACATTGTTGAAGGCCTCTTGGGCGACGCGGTAGAGGGCCGTGCTGGCTTCCGCCTTCAGCATGCCATTAAAGCCCGAGGCGTCGATATCAGTCTCGATCCCCGTCCGTTCGGCAAAGTGATGACAGAGAGCCTCGAGCGCCGCGGTCAGGCCGAGATCGTCGAGCACGCGGGGGCGTAGATCGTGCGAGAGCAGCCGGATTTCCTTGATGGCGCCGTTCAGCGCCTCGACGCCGCGCTCGATGGTCAGCGCCGCATCGTCGACATTGGTCCTGACCTTGCGGCCGGCCAGGTCCATTGCATAGCGTACGCCGAGAAGGGTCTGCGAGATGCCGTCATGCAGCTCGCGCGCCAGCCGCGTGCGCTCCTCTTCCTGGGTGTCGATGACCCGCTGCGTCAGTTCCTTGAGGCGGCTGTCGGCCATGCGGCGCTCGTGGAAGGTCAGGAGCATGCAGGTCGTGAAGACGACGAGCACCGAGGGCACGGCAATCAGCGCGACGATGACGAAGGTTCGCCTGATGTTGGTGCGCATCACGGCATTGGCGGCAGCACTCTGAGCAAAGACGTCGTCGAGATAGACGCCGGTTCCCACCACCCAGTGCCATTTGTCGAGGCTGACGACGAAGGAGAGCTTGTCGGCAATCTGTCCCGTGGAAGGTTTCTGCCATTTATATTGATGCAGGCCGCCGCCCGCCTTTGCCGTGGCGATAAGCTCGGCAATCACCTTGTCGCCGTCAGGATCGGTCAGGTCCAGCCAATTCTGGCCATGCCGGAAACTCTGGCGCGGATGGACGATATTGTTGCCGTCATAGTCGTAGACGAAGAAATAGCCATCCCTGCCATAGTCGAGAGAGGTCAGAATCCCAGCCACCCGCTGCTTGGCGGCTTCGTCGTCGGGGCCGGCTTTGTCGTAAATCGTCTGGATGGCGGACAAGGCAAGATTGGTCAGGTTGAGGATTTCGCCTTCCTTGGTCTTCAGCATGTTCTGTTCAAACGTGTCGATGCTGTTCTTGGCGAGATTTGCCGACTGCCAGGTGATGAAGGTGGTGATCGCAAGGATCGAAATGACGAGCGGAACGATCGCCAATGCGATGATCTGGTGTCGTAAAGTCAAGGCTCGTTCCTCCCGAAATGCGTCCGGAATTATGCCCTTTGTCCAATATGAGTCCAGCAGCTTGCCGGCGGCATGAGGTGATGGCTATTCCAGCGGCACGAACAGGCCGAGCTTGACGTCCCGCAGCACCACATTCGTATGCATGCGGCGGATCTGCGGATTGTCCGCCATGATCAGGGCGGCGATGTCGTCATAATGCTCGACGTCGCGGGCGGTCACGATCGCGATCAGATCGACCGCGCCCGTGACGTAATAGACCTGCTGGATATGATCCTGTTTTTCCGCCCAGACGCGGAACTTCGCCAAGGCGTCGTAATTGTCCCGCTCGATCTCCATCCCGACGATGAACACCATCGATGTCCCGGTCGCCTTCCTGTCGAGGACGGCGACCTCCGCCTTGATGATGCCCTCCTCGCGCAGCCGCTTCAGCCGCCGCTGCACCGCCGAGACCGACAGCCCGATCCGTTCGGCGATGGTTTCGGCTTTCAGCTGGCAGTCGCGCTGAACGATATCGAGGATGTCACGGTCAAAACGATCCAGTTGTTCCATTATCCAGTCCATTTCGGCGTTTCGCGGCTCATGCGTTCTGCCTGGTTTGCCGCATGAGAAAGATTATTTTGCACATTAAATGCAAAAGAGGCAGAAATTGCGCGAAAAAACCGCGCAACTTTATCATTATCCTTCGCAAACTCAGTTCAGCCGGACCCATGCATGTCGGATCAGCCCATTCCTGCTCTTCGCGTCGAAGATCTTCATAAAAGCTTCGGCTCGCAACAGGTTCTCAAGGGTATTTCGGCTGAGGCCCATAAGTCTGACGTCATCTCCATTATCGGCTCGTCCGGTTCTGGCAAGAGCACCTTCCTTAGATGCATCAATTTTCTGGAAACGCCGGATCGTGGCCGCATCGCCGTGAACGGTGAGGAGGTCGCTCTGAAGAGCGGCCGCGGCGGCCGGCTGCAGCCGCAGAGCTGGCGGCAGATCGAGCGGCTGCGAACCGGGCTCGGCATGGTTTTTCAGAGCTTCAATCTCTGGGCTCATCGGACCGTACTGGAAAACGTCATCGAGGCGCCGGTGCATGTCATGGGCGTTTCCAGGCGCGAAGCGATCGAAAAGGCGGAAGCCCTGCTGCACAAGGTCGGGCTCTTCGACAAGCGCGACGCCTATCCCGCCTTTCTCTCCGGCGGCCAGCAGCAGCGCGCGGCGATCGCAAGGGCGCTCTGCGTCGATCCCGCCGTCATGCTGTTCGATGAGCCGACATCGGCGCTCGATCCGGAGCTGGTCGGCGAGGTGCTGAAAGTCATTCGCGATCTGGCGGAAGAGGGCCGGACCATGCTGATCGTCACGCATGAAATGCGCTTCGCTCGCGATGTCTCGAGCCGCGTCCTCTTCCTGCACCAAGGGCGGATCGAGGAGGAAGGCCCGCCGGAACGCGTCTTCGGGGCCCCCGTCAGCGCCCGCTGCCGGGAGTTCACCCGCCTTAGCGCCCACTGATCACTGCATCGAGCCATCACCGACAACACGAACCAGGAGAATCCTGCGAATGAAACTGCTCCCCACGCTTTTCGCCGGCGTCGCATTTGCGCTTTCCGCAGTCGCGGCGCAGGCCGAAGTCCGCTTCGGCGTCATGAACGAATCCTACCCGCCCTTCTTTGCCAAAGACGCCTCGGGCCAGTGGCAGGGATGGGAAATCGACCTGATGAACGCCGTCTGCGAAGAGATGAAGGAGAAGTGCTCGATCGTCGAGATCTCCTGGGACGGCCTCATTCCGGCTCTTGAGAGCAAGAAGTTCGACGTGATCTGGTCGTCGATGTCGAACACCGCGGAACGTTCGAAGGTGATCGACTTCACCGACAAATATTACAACACCCCGAGCACCCTAATCGGCCCCAAGGACCAGAAGCCGGGTGCCACGGCAGAGGATGTGAAGGGCAAGACCATCGGTATTCAAGTATCGACGATCCAGTCGGAATATTACAAGAAGTATTTTGCTGCCGTTGCCGAGGAAAAGACCTACCAGACGCTCGACGAGGCTTTCCAAGACCTTTCTTCCGGCCGCATCGACTATGTCTTCGGTGATTCCCTCGCGCTCGACGCTTTCCTGAAAAGCGATGCGGGCAAGGATTGCTGCGCCAATATGGGCGATGTCGCCGACGACAAGGAGATCCTGGGCGCTGGTGTTTCGGGTGGCCTGCGCAAGGAAGATACAGAGCTGAAAGCCAAGTTGAACAAGGCGATCGCTGCTGTTCGCGCCAACGGCCAATACGACGCAATTACCAAGAAATACTTCGATTTCGATATCTATGGCGCGAAGTAAGCTCTCCTAGAAATGGCGACCGGGCAACAAGGCATTCTGGACCTG
Organism: Rhizobium sp. CNPSo 3670; assembly: GCF_057784555.1. Lineage (NCBI taxonomy): Bacteria > Pseudomonadati > Pseudomonadota > Alphaproteobacteria > Hyphomicrobiales > Rhizobiaceae > Rhizobium > Rhizobium sp. CNPSo 3670. Next base: position 173,059 of record NZ_JBXSOL010000009.1, on the reverse strand, counting down.
CTCTCCCCCTATCCTCCGGGATGGGGCGGCGTTCTTCTGGCAGGTGCGGTCTCTACGGTCGCCATCTCCGCCTGCGCCTTCGCTGTCGGCCTGCTGCTTGGCACGGGCGGTGCGCTTGGAAAGCTTTCAGGCAATCCTGTGCTCCGCCTCGTGCTCGATCTCTATACGACGGTCATTCGCGCCGTTCCCGAGCTGATCCTGATCGTCGCACTTTATTATGCCGGCACCGAAGGCCTCAACCGACTGCTGGCGGCATTCAATCTGCCGCCGGTCGAGGTGAACGGTTTCGTCGCCGCCGTCGCAGTTCTCGGCTTCGTGCAGGGCGCCTATATGACCGAGGTGCTGCGTGGCGCGATCCTTGCCATTCCCGTCGGCCAAATCGAGGCCGCCAAGGCTTTCGGCATGGGGCCGGTGCTGCGCTTCCGTCGCGTCCTCTTGCCGGCGCTGTTGCCGAATGCGCTGCCCGGCCTTGCCAATCTGTGGATGTCGGTCACCAAGGACAGCGCGCTGGTCGCGGTCGTCGGCTATCAGGAACTGGCGCTCGCCACCCGCCTCGCCGGGGCGAGCACCAAACACTATTTCGTCTTTTTTCTTGCCTCGGCTCTTCTCTATCTCGCCATCACACTCGCTTCCAACGCCGTCTTCAAACTGATCGAAGGGCGGGTGCGGCGGGGACAGCCGCGTCTGGCCTGAAGAAAGCGCGCCATGAGTTTCACTTGGATCTCCTCCTATTGGCCGCTTCTTCTGACCGGCGCTTGGCAGACCGTAGCTCTGCTGGTCATTTCCGTGGTCTTCGGCTTCGTCATCGCCATCGGTCTCGCTTTCGCGCAGGTCACCGGCGGCAGGCTGACGCGACTCGCCGCCCGCGGCTACTGCACCTTCTTCCGCGGTACGCCGCTGCTTATCCAGCTTTGGCTCCTCTATTACGGGGTCGGCTCGCTGCTGCCCATGATCCCCGGCATCCGCCAGAGCCTGTTCTGGCCGATCCTGCGCGAGGGGTTTTTCTTCGCTTCCGTCAGCTTCACGCTGAATTATGCGGCCTATGAGGCTGAAGTGCTGCGCGGCGCGCTGCTTGCCGTTCCCAAGGGCGAGCTCGAGGCCGGCCGCGCCTTTGGCCTGTCGCCCTGGAAGCTCACCCGCCGCATCTGGCTGCCGCGCGCCATTCGCATTGCCCTCCCGACCATTGCCGGAGAGATCGTCATGCAGTTGAAGGCGACGCCGCTCGCTTTCACGGTGACGGTGATGGACCTCTATGCCGTCGCCAACAAGGTTCGTCAGGACACGCTGCTCGTCTACGAACCGCTCATCGTCGTCACTCTCTTCTATCTCGCCCTGACTGCCGTGATCGCCCGCGTCTTTCGAAGTCTCGAAGCGCAGGTGCCGGTTCGCCGCTAGGCGGAAGTTCGCCATATGTTTTGAAAAGCCCGGCGCCGGTAACGGCGCGACAGCCTGAATGGAGACTACCTCATGAGCACAACGCGAATTCTCGACGGCGGCATGAGCCGCGAGCTTCTGCGGCTGGGCGCCGAACTGAAGCAGCCGGAATGGTCGGCGCTGGCGCTGATGAATTCGCCTGAGGTCGTGCGGAAGGTGCACCAGGAATTCATCGCCGCCGGCTCTGAAATCATCACGACGAACAGCTATGCGCTCGTGCCCTTCCATATCGGCGAAGACCGCTTCCAAGAGGAGGGGCCGGCGCTGATGCGACTTGCAGGTCGTCTGGCGCGCGAGGCTGCCGATGCCGTGACCGGCCGGAAGGTGCTCGTCGCCGGATCGCTGCCGCCGATCTTCGGCTCCTACGAGCCTGAGAATTTCCAGCCTTCCCGGGTGCAGGACTATCTCGAGGTGCTGGTCGAAAACCTCGCTCCCTTCGTCGACCTATGGCTCGGTGAGACTTTGAGCCTGATTGCCGAGGGCGAGGCCGTTCGCAAAGCGGTGGTGGCATCGGGCAAGCCGTTCTGGATTTCCTTCACATTGGCGGATGACGAGGCGGCGATCAGGGGTGGCGCACCGAAACTCCGCTCCGGCGAAAGCGTCGAGGATGCCGCGTCCTGGGCGGTGTCATCGGGTGCGGCGGCTTTCCTGTTCAATTGCAGCAAGCCTGAGGTCATGCAGGGCGCGGTCGAGACGGCGGCACGGGTGTTCCGGGAGAGGAATGCTCAGATCGAAATCGGGGTCTATGCCAATGCCTTCGAAGGAGAAACCGGCGAGGCAGCCGCCAACGAGGGCCTGCACGATACACGTGACGACCTGAATGACGACGCCTATTCGCGCTTTGCCTGCTCCTGGGCCGAAGCGGGTGCCACGATCATCGGCGGCTGCTGCGGCATCGGCGCTGCTCATATTCATCGCCTCAACGGGATGCTTTCGCGCTGAGGTGATATCTTGGCCGCGAGTAACCGTCGCCGTGCCGCTGCTCAAACCTTCATCGTTTGGAGATATGTGACCATGGCGCAAGTCGCTCATTCCGCCTTCGGCGACGGGCGCCTGTCATTTCTTTTGCGAAGCTTGCCGTTCTCCTATTCACGGCTTATATAGTCATAATAGTCATTCTGGTCAGGAGGTGGGCCATGCAGTCATCACGGCAAGGCGACGAAAGCTGGACCGTGGCCAGCGCGAAAGCGAAGCTTTCTGAGGTGATCGAACGCGCGCAAGCCGCGCCGCAGACAATTACACGCAACGGCAAGCCGAGCGTCGTCGTTGTCTCTGCGGAGGAATGGCAACGCAAGACCGCCCGCAAGGGGACGCTGGCCGAATTTCTGATGGAGTCACCGCTGCGTGGCGCCGATCTGGATCTCGAGCGTGAACGCGACGAACCACGCGATAACGAACTGTGAGACTTCTGCTGGACACCAATGTCCTGTCCGAGGTCACGAAACCGAACCCCGATGCGCGCGTCCTGGGGTGGCTGGATGGGCTTGACGAGGATCGCTCCTTCATCAGCGTCGTGTCGGTCGCAGAAATCCGCCGCGGTGTCGCCCTCATGGACAAGGGACGAAAACGTGACGTGCTGGCCAATTGGCTTGCTCGCGATCTGCCGCAGCGTTTCGAGCGGCGCATCATCCCGGTGGACGAAGCGGTGGCCCTGGCTTGGGGAGATCTGATGGGCCACGCAAAGCGAAGCGGCCGTGGCTTGTCATCGATGGATGGGCTGATCGCTGCGACCGCGGTTGCTCACGATCTTACCCTTGCGACGCGCAACACCAGGGATTTCCAAGGTTTGGGAATCGAGCTCTTTGATCCATGGGTCGGGTGAAATGCTGCTGATCCGTGGGCTGATGCAAAGGTTGCTATAGAGCCGGCGGCACGGGCCGCCCGCAAAGCATCCGTCAATGCAATCCAAACAGGTTCAGCAGCTCTTCACGATGACGAACGAATTCCGGCGCGCTGCGGTCGCGCGGACGCGGCAGATCGATGTCGATCAGACGTGGCTCGCCTCCCCTTTCCCGCGGCAGGATCAGGATTCGATCGGCGAGATAGATCGCCTCCTCGAGATCATGTGTGACGAGAATGGTGGTCACGTCCTCGTCACGCCAGATGCGTGCGAGCTCCTGCTGCATGCCGATCTTTGTCATCGCATCGAGCGCGCCGAGAGGTTCATCGAGCAGCAATATCTCCGGCTGGACGGCAAGTGCCCGGGCGATGCCGACGCGCTGCGCCATGCCTCCCGACAGTTGCCGGGGATAGGCGGTCTCGAACTGCTGCAGGCCGACGAGCTTGACATAGCGGCGCGCCCGCTCCCTCGCCTTTTCACGCGTCAGACCTCTCGTTTCCAGGCCGAAAGCCACGTTATCAAGTACGGTGAGCCAGGGAAGAAGGCGCGGCTCTTGGAAGATGACGGCGCGCTCGGCGCCGACGCCTCGTACCGCCTTGCCGTCCACCAGCACCTCTCCGCCGTCGGATTCCTCCAGACCTGCGAGAACCCGCAGCAGCGTGGTCTTGCCCGATCCGCTGGCGCCGACGATGGCGAGGCTTTCGCCGGAGCGGATATGGAGATTGATATCCTTCAGAACCTGCAGCGGTTTGCCGTTCAGCTTGTAGGATTTGGAGAGGCGACGGATCGTCACCTCCCCGCGGCGAATGTCCTCAGCGACGCTCATCACGCCTCCTCAATTGCTCGCCGGTTTTGCATCGGCCGTATACAGGATGTCCTTGGCCGCCAGTTGGCCCTGCTTCAGCTTGCCTTCGCGAACCAGCACGTCGATCCAGAACTGGATGTCGCGCTCGACCGGGAGACCGCCGGCGCGCACGCCGTACCCACGGAAATACTGCGCAATATCAGGATTCTCGCCGCGTTCGGCCAGCGCCTTGGCCAGGATCTTCTTGGTTTCCTCGGGATGCTCGCGGGCATAGTCGAGGGCGCGGGCCGACTGTTCGACGAAGATTTTCGAGGCTTCCGGATGTTGCTTGATGAAATCGCGACGCAGGACGACGAAGCCGCCGGCAATGTCTCCCAGCACGTCGGTATCATCGAAAACCGGGCGCAGGCCGCCGTTCTTCAGTGCTGCACCCTCGAAGGTTGTTTGCCAATAACCGAAGGCGGCGATATCGACCTGCTTGGAGCGCAGTACCTGCTCGAGCTGCGGCCCGGGAACGACGACCTGGTTGGCGGAGTCGCTCGGCAGACCGACCGAATGCAATGCCTCGCGGATCGTGTAGTCGAGATGCGCGCCGAGCGTGTTGACTGCGATGCTCTTGCCGACGATGTCCTTGATCGTTTTGATCGGGCTGTCTTCCAGCACGTAGAAGGTCGACTGCACCTCGTCATTGATGCCGTTCGACGGATAGGCGGCGACGAAATCATTGCCGCCGATGATCGAATTGAGGACGGCGGAGGTGGCGGCGCTGCCGATCTCGACGTCGCCGGATGCGAGAGCGATGAGAGACGCAGGGCCGCCCTGGGCATAGCCGACATTCTCAAACGTGATGCCGGTGTCTTTGAAATAGCCGAGCGCTTCGGCAAGTTCATGGGCGGCAAGACCGCCCTGGCTGGCGAGGTAGCGCAGCTTCACCGTGTCGGCGGCTGCGGCCGGCGTGGCAAGACCGAGAGCGATCACAGCCGGCAGGAGAAGATTGCGGGGATGGAATGTCATGGAATGTCCTTTCGGAAGAGGAAAATCGGGGGGAAGCGGGTTACGTGCTCGGCTGAGACCAGCGGCAGAGACGGCGCTGCAGGAGAACGAGCAGGGCATTAGCGGCAAGCCCCAGAAAGGCGAGCAGCAGGATCGCCGCAAACATCAGCGGGATCTGGAAATTGTACTGGGCGTTCATCACCTGAAAGCCGATGCCCTTATTGGCGCCGATCATCTCGGCAGCGATCAGCAGCAGAAGCGCCGTCGTCGCCGAAAGTCGCAAGCCGACGAAAATCGCCGGGACGGAGGCTGGCAGAATGACGCGGCGAAAGACGGTCAGCGGTCCGGCGCCATAGGTGCGAGCCATTTCTATGAGCTTCTTGTCCACTTCCTTGACGCCGCCGATCGTGGAGAGCAGCACCGGAAACAGTGTCGCCCAGAAGATCACGAATATCTTGGAGGTTTCACCGAGCCCGAGCAGCAGGATGAAAACCGGATAGAGCGCCAGCGCCGAGGTCTGCCGGAAGAGCTGCAGGATTGGGTCAAGCGCCTGTTCGACCAAGCGAAACTGGCCCATGAACAGACCGAGCGGAATACCGACAAGGACGGCGAAGGCGAAGGCGGTTCCGGATCGCTGCAGGCTGACGGCGATATCATCGAGCAAGGCGCCATTGGCAAGATTGGTCCACAGCGCCGACAGGATTACGTTCAAGGGCGGGAAGACAGCGGGATTGATCCAGCCCCTGGTGCTCGACACCTGCCAGAGCACGAGGAAGCTGATGAGCAGACCGTAGCGCGGCAGAAATGCCGCGAGCACTCCGCGTATATGGGAGGCCAGAGCGGAACTATTGCTTTTGCTGCTTTTCAGTCGGCCGAAGCTTCTCGGAAGAGCCTGGTTGATTTCGTAGGCCATGGGTTTCTCCTCACTCCGCTGCCTCAAGGACGGTGCGTCCGGCAGCCCAGCGGTTTGTCGGGAAAGGCAAGCCGAGATTTTCCCGGAGCGTCTTGCCTTCATAGGCAGTGCGGAACAGGCCGCGGCGCTGGAGTTCCGGGATGACGAGATCGACAAAGTCGTCGAGCGCCGTCGGCAGCCAAGGCGGCAAAATGTTGAAGCCGTCGGCCGCTTCGTTCTCGAACCATGTCTGCAGCGTATCGGCGATCTGCTCTGCCGAGCCGACGATGGTGTAGTGGCCGCGGGCCGATGCGATCCACTGATAGAGCTGGCGGATGGTGAAGTTGTTTTCGTCTGCGATCTGGCGGATGAGGGCCTGGCGGCTCTTCATGCCTTCCGTCGGCGGTGCAGGCGGAAGCGGCCCGTCGAGATCATAGCCGTGCAGGTCGAGCGTGCCGCCGGTCAGGCCGTTGAGCAGGCCGATCCCATCTTCTTCGAGGATGAGCGAGGTCAGGCGATCATACTTCTCACGTGCCTCCGCCTCGGTCCTGCCGACGAAGGCGGATACGCCGGGCATGACCAGAATATGATCCGGATTGCGGCCGAGTCCGCGGGCGCGCGCCTTGATATCCCGATAGAACTCCTGGGCGGTTTCGATATGCTGATGGGCGGTGAAGATGACTTCAGCCGTCGCGGCGGCGAGTCCCCGGCCGTCCTCCGATTGGCCGGCCTGCACAATAACGGGATGCCCCTGCGGCGAGCGCGAAACGTTGAGCGGGCCGCGTACGCTGAAATGCTCGCCACGGTGGTCGGTGTCGTGCAGTTTCGCCGGATCGAAGAAGACGCCGGTCTCCTTGTCGCGGATGAACGCGTCATCCTCGAAGCTCTCCCAGAGTTTGCGGACGACGTCGACATGCTCGGCGGCGCGGCGATATCGTTCGGCATGCGGAAGCTGGGTTTCGCGGTTGAAGTTTTGCGCCGTGAGGTCGCCTGTCGTGGTGACGACATTCCAACCGGCGCGCCCGTTCGAGATCAGATCGAGCGAAGCGAACTTGCGGGCTGTCGTATAAGGTTCCTCATAGGTGGTCGAGGACGTCGCGATGAAGCCGAGATGGGTGGTGAGAGGCGCAAGGGCGGAGAACAAGGTGACGGGCTCGAAGCCGGCCACGCGGGCGTTGCCGCCTTCACGGGCTCCACCGAAGCCAACGGCCAATCCATCGGCCAGGAAGTAGGCATCGAAGAGGCCGCGTTCCGCCGTCAGGGCGAGCTGCTTGTGAAACTCGAAACTGGTCGCGCCGTCGACCGGCTGGTCGGGATGCCGCCACGATGCAACATGCTGTCCACCGCCGGGAAGAAATGCCCCAAGCCTGATTTTCCGTGTCATTTCGCATCCTCTCCGTTCGTCGTTTGCCGTCGGAATATTAATTACGTACTCTATAAATTTAATAGAGAAACATCATTTCGTAGTTTCGGGGGAAGAGTGAATAGATTTGCGGGATTGGGCTCAAACTGGAAATCAACATCGAAGAGCACAACGAGACATAGCTCGTCCTGCAGCGGCTCTTCGATGTGCACGCGGGCAGAGCCCAGCGAGCGTGCTAAGATTTAAGGAAGCACGTGGCTCGGCGCGAGTTCCTGCAGGAAGTGTCGCCGGCGATCAAGGCGCGTCGTGTCCGGGGTATCAGCCCCGTTTCGGCCGAGCCGGGGCATGCTCCAGGCCAGTGGCGGCTTTCTTCAGGCAATCGAGGTAGCGGTCGCGGTTCGCAATGCCGTCGTCGCGCGGCGTGACCAGGCAGAGCGTTGCGGCCGCATGACCCTCCTCGCCCCGCACCGGCACGGCGAAACAATGGGTAAAGCTGTCGACGATGCTGTTGAACGTGAAGAGACCTTCTCGCTCGGCCTGGCGGACCTCGACGAGGAAGCTTTGCGGATCGAGCCATTCGCCGTTAGGCAGACGAAAATCCTGCGACGGAATGAAGTTCAGAATTTCCTGATCCGACAGATGCGCGACCAGCAAGCGCCCGGAGGCCGTCCACGGGATCGGCACCGACTGGCCGATATCCGTCGAAATGCGGAACGGCCGCGCGCCTTCGCGCATGCGCACGACCGTATATTTGTTTCCGTCCAGCATGCAGAACTGCGCCGTCTCCCGCGTTTCGTCGGCGAGCTGTTCCAGCGCGGCCTCGCATTCGCGGGTGAAATCGAAATGGTTTTCATAGGCGGCGCCGAGGAAATAGAGTTTACGGCCGAGATAAACTCGCCCCTCGCCGCCCGTGAATTCCAGAATGCCATTGCTCAGCAACAAGTTGACGAGCTCGTAGACCGATGAGCGCGGTGCGCCGATCTGCGCTGCTATTTCATTCGGCTTCAAAGCCTGTCGCTTCTGGCGCAGGAAATCGAGGATTTCGAAGGCCCGGTCGAGCCCTCGGGCACGCTTGCCGATCGCTTCGTCCTGAATTGCGTCCATTGCTGTCGATCCCAATTTCTGTTCGGCCAAGCTTTTCAAACCCTCTGCCGCATCTGTCAACCGATCCTGTAGTTCCCGGCCGACGAAAATTTTTTTCATCCCTCTTGCGAGGCGGAAAAATCGGCATAAGATCAGCGCGTCCGGTATTTAGATCATGTGTACATTATATTGGACAAAAACAGATGGCAAGCATTAACGCTGCCACACAAAAGGGGATCGACATGAAAAATTCTGAAAACAGCATTTCCGCCTCGCGTCGCCGTCGCCTTCTCGCCGGCGCTGCCGCTGCTGCCACCCTGTTCGTTCTTTCCACCGGCTCGGCCTCGGCTGCCGCCAATTGCATCAAGGGTGACAGGAAGGCGCCCTTCACGATCGGCTGGGCGAATATCTATTCGGTGCCGACCTGGATGAAACAGACCGAAGGCACGATTACGGCCGAAGTGGAGGAGCTGAAGAAAGCGGGCCTGGTGAAGGACCTGATGATCACGGATGCGCAGGGCAACGCCCAGACGCAGATCCAGCATATCCAGTCCATGATTGATGCCAATGTCGACGCCATCGTCGTGATCGCCGGTTCCTCCACGGCGCTCGACCGAGTCATCTCGGACGCCTGCGACAAGGGTATCGCGGTGGTGAATTTCGACAGTCTGGTCAATACCGACAAGGTGACGGCGAAGATCAACACCGATTCCAACGAATGGGGCGCGACGGCGGCCAAGTGGATGGTCAGCCAGCTCGGCGGCAAGGGCAAGATCATCGTCATGAACGGCCCGGCCGGCATTTCGGTGAGCGACGACCGCCGCAAGGGCGCCCAGCCGGTTCTCGATGCCAATCCCGGCATCCAGGTGATTACCGAAACCAACACGGAATATAATGTCGCGCCGGCACAGGAAGCGATGACAAGCCTGCTTTTCGCCAATCCGGAAATTGACGGCGTGCTGTCGCTCGGCGGCGCCTTGTCGGCCGGTTCCGTTCTTGCCTTCGAGCGTCAGGGCCGCGATCAGGTGCCGACAACAGGCGAAAATGCCCGCCAGTTCCTCGAGCTCTGGAAAGAGAAGGGATTGAAGGGCTGGGCGACGATGCAGCCCAACTGGCTCGGAGCGCTCTCCGTCTATACGGCGGTCCAGGCACTGCAGGGCAAGGATGTCCCAGCCTTCGTCAAAGTGCCGCTGCCTGTTATCGACGACAGCTCGATCGGCAGCTATCTCGCGCGCGCCGACAAGTTCCCAGCTGACGGCTATATCTACTCGGACTATGACAAGGCACTCTTCGACAAGCTGCTGAGCAAGTAATCCGCGTTGGGGAACGTCGTCATGACGGAAGAAAGCCCCCTGCTGGAAGCCCGGCAGGTGTTCAAGGGGTTTTTCGGCAACCCCGTCTTGAAGGGCGTCGACATCGCCCTTCGGCCGGGTAGGGTTCATGCCCTGCTCGGCGAAAACGGCGCCGGCAAGTCCACGCTGATCAACCTCCTGTCCGGCGCGCTCCAGCCGGACGGCGGGTCAATCCTGATAGACGGCCAACCGGTCGGCCGTTTGAGCCCGGCGGCGGCCCGCAAAGCCGGTATTGCCGTGGTACAGCAGGAGCTGAGCCTGACTGCCAGTCTCTCGATTGCCGAAAATATCGGACTCGGCGCCTTTCCGCGCCGGTTCGGCCTCATCGATTACCGAGCGCTTTACCGCGGCGTGCAGGAGGTGTGCGACATGGTGGGGCTCAGCGAGCCGGTCGACATGCCGGTCGCCGATCTCGCGCTCGGTCGCCGCCAGATGGTGGAGATCGCCAAGGCGCTGTTTCGCAAGCCGCGCGTGCTCATTCTGGACGAGCCTACCTCGTCGCTCTCGGCCCATGAAGCCGGCGTCCTCGCCCGATTGATCGAGACGCTCAAGGGGCGCGGCATGGCGCTCCTCTATATTTCCCACCGCCTCAACGAGGTGCAGGCGCTCTGCTCGCATGTTACGGTGCTGAAAGATGGTGGCGTCACTGCAGATCAGTCGCTTTCCGGCATCGATGGCGAAGGGCTGGTGCGTCTCATGGTCGGCCGCGAGCCCGGCGACCTGTTCCCGCGGCGCGGGGCCGCCACGCCCGGTGTCATGCGCATCAGCGTCGAAGGCTTTTCCGCTGGTATGGTGCAAGACATCGCCTTCTCCGCCCGCGCCGGCGAGATCGTCGGCATCGGCGGGCTTGTGGGTCAAGGGCAGGAAGATCTGCTGCTTGGCCTCTACGGCGCCATTCCGGCCGCAGCCGCCCGGGCGGAAGTCTCCGGCAAATCGGGCCTGCCCGCCGATGTCGGCGAGGCGAATGCCGCGGGCATCGTTTATGTCCCGGCTGACCGCAAGCATGAGGGGCTGGTGCTGCCGCATTCCATCGCATCCAATCTCATCCTGCCTTCGCTCGGACGGCTTGCCGCCAAGGGCCTTCGCGACCGGCAGGCGGAAACCGGCCTCGTCGCCGATCTCGCGCGCCGGCTGACGATCAAGGGTGATACGGCCCGCCCGGTGCAGGCGCTTTCCGGCGGAAACCAGCAGAAGGTGGCGCTGGCCAAATGGCTGCCGCTCGATCCGTCCGTTCTGCTGCTCAACGATCCCACTCGCGGCGTCGACATCGAGACCAAGCGGGAGATCTATCTCATGCTCCGCGCCTTCGCCGCCGAAGGGCGGCTCGTCATACTCGCCAGTTCCGATACGCCCGAACTCGTGCATCTCTGCGATCGTGTCGTTGTTCTCCGCGAAGGACGCGTCGCGGCGATGCTGTCGCAGGATGAGATCAGCGAAGGAGCGATCGTCGGTGCGGCCATGGGTGTCACGACCAAGGAACAGGGAGAGGCGGCATGAACACCAATTCCCAATCCCGGCTCTATCCCTCGATCCAGATGCGCCGCAATCGCGGCCTCGCCGGCCTCTACCTTGTCGTCACGGCCTTTCTCATCCTCTATGCGATGCTCTTTCCCGGCATCCTTTCGATCGGCGGCTTCTCGAAGTTCACGCAGAACTGGTTCCCGCTCGCACTCGTCACCATGGCGCAGGCGCTGCTCATGCTGAACGGCGGCATCACATTGGCGATCGGGCCGCTCGTCAGCCTCGGCGCGGTCATCGCCGCGACGACGATGGAAGGGGCGCTTGGTGTTCCGGGCGGCATACTCGCGGTCGCCGCCGCCGGCTTCGCGATCGGCGCCGCCACCGGCGCCATCGTCACCTATTTGAGGCTTCCTGCGATCATCGTCACGCTCGCCGGCTCCTTCATCATCAGCGGCGTCGCCCTCATCCTGCTGCCGCGGCCAGGTGGCGCCATTCCCGACTGGTTGTCTACGGTGCTGGCCGGCCATACACCCATCGCCTTTCTAATGCTTTTGGTGTTCCTGGCGCTTTGGAAACTTTTTCTGGCCACGCCGCTCGGCCTCGGCATCTATGCAGCCGGCGACAATCCTATCGGTGCATTCCGTTCCGGCGTCCCCGTCGAACGCGTGAAGGTCACGGCTTTCGCTCTCTCCGGTCTGCTGGCAGCACTGACCGGCCTCTTCGTCGCGGCGCAGACCGGCTCCGGCGATCCCGTGATCGGCACACCCTTCACGCTCAACTCGATCGCCGCCGCCGTGCTCGGCGGCGTCGGCTTCCTCGGCGGCAAGGGCACGATGCGCGGCGCGGTTTGCGGCAGCCTGCTCCTCTCGGTCATGATCAACGTCATGTTCTTCCTCGGCTTCCCGCCCGTCGCGCAATATGTCGCTCAAGGCCTGATCATCGTCGGCGCGGTCGCCGTTCCGGAACTTCTCGGCGCGTGGAGGGCAAGACGTTGAACATCATCCGATCGACGTTCCGCAACCCGCCGCTGCTGACATTTCTTCTGGTGGCGCTCGTCTGGATCGTCGCAAGCTTTACGCTGCGCGGCTTCGGCGCCTACGGCCATTTGCGCTACCTTCTCGAGCTCGCCGCGGTGATCGGCATCGTCGCCGCGGGGCAGACGCTCGTCATCCTGATGGGCGGCATCGATCTTTCCGTCGGCGCTGTTATTACAGTCACGGCCATCCTGCTGCCGCTGATTTCGCCGGCATGGGATCCAACCGGCCTTGCCGGCATCGCGGCGGCGCTTGCCATTGCCACCTGCATCGGCTTGATGAACGGCGCAGGTGCCACCTATCTGCGCGTCCCGCCGATCATCATGACACTTGCCATGGCGACCTTCCTGCAGGGTCTGCTCGTCATCGTCGCCGGCGGCAGCGCCGTCACCGTCAGCAATCCCGCAGTCATCATCCTCGGGCAGTCGCGGCCGCTCGGCATCCCCTCGGGCATCCTTCTGTGGCTCGCCGTGGCGGTCGTCGTCCTCCTGCTCGTCCACCGCATGCCGATCGGCGCCCGTTTCCTCGCGCTTGGAGCCAACCCGCTGGCGGCCCGGCTTTCCGGCGTCAGCGTCACGCGCAACACACTGATCGCCCATACTCTGTCGGGCTTTTTCGCAGGGGTTGCCGGCGTTCTGGTGCTCGGCATGAACCGGCAGGGTTATGTCGGCATTGGCGATCCCTATCTGTTGACCTCGATCGCCGCCGTCGTGCTCGGTGGTACCTCGATTTTGGGCGGCCGCGGCACCTATGCCGGGACCATCCCGGGAGCGATCCTGCTTGTGACGGCGACGGCTCTGATCACCGTCGTCAACGCCTCGCCCGGCTGGCGGTCGATCATGTTCGGCACGCTGATCCTTGCCCTTCTGCTCGTTTCCGGCCGCGAGGCGCGCCGATGACGGGATGTTATGATGGGCCGGTGATCGACCCGCACCACCATCTCTGGGATCTCGGCCTGCAGCGTCATCCCTGGCTTCAGAAAGCGCAGGAGACCGGCGAAGAGATGGTGTTCGGGAGCTTGGCGCCGATCCTGCGCGACTATGGGATTGACGATTATCGCGCCGACGCCGCGCGCCAGAACGTGGTTGCGACCGTCCATGTCGAGGCCGGCTGGTCCGTTGCCTACCCGCTGGAGGAGAGCCGTTGGCTCGATGGCCTCGACCGCGGCTCCGGCGTGGCGCACCGTTATGTCGCCGGCATTGCCCTCGACCGACCGGGTGCCCTGCGCCTGATCGAGACGGAAGCTGAAAATCCCAATGTCGTCGGCATCCGCGATATTCTCAGCTGGCATGCCGATGCAGCGAAGAGTTTTGCGTCGAGTCCGGATCGCATGAGCGATCCTGTTTGGCGGGCGGGGCTTGCGCATGCCACGCGGCTCGGGCTGGTCTTCGACCTGATGCTTTATCCCTGGCAGATGGATGAAGCGCTTGAGCTCGTACAGGCCTTTCCGGAGACGCTTTTCGTCCTCAACCACGGCGGAAGCCCCGTCGACCGGACGCAGGATGGCATGACGCTCTGGCGCCGCGGCCTGCGGGCACTCGGTAAAGAACCCAACATGCGCCTGAAGATTTCCGATCTCATTGCCTACGACAGTAACTGGACGCTTGAAAGCCTGCGGCCGGTGATCGAGCATTGCCTCGATTGTTTCGGGCCTGAACGTTCGATGTTTGCGAGCGATTTTCCGGTCGCAGGTCTGCACGCCTCTTTCGACGAGGTCTATGAGGTTTTCCGTACGGTCGCCTCGCGGCTTTCTCCGGACGAGCAGCGCGCCCTGTTCTTCGCCACCGCCAACGATACCTACCGTCTCGGAATCGCCAACCCGGCCGATGCCCGGAGGGGCTGCCATGTCTGACCTTCATGCTGTGTGGGAAAACGCGCTGATCGATGAGCGGGTGCGGGGCTTTCCGCCGGGTCATCCACCGCTTCCGCTCTCGGAAATCGGCAAACAGGGCTGGAAGCCTTATGACGGCAGGATGGCTCTGCCGCTGATCTCGCTCGACCGGCAGGCCTTCTCTGCCAATGTCGACCTGATGATCGCTTATGTAAAAAGCCACTATGCCGAAATCGCTCCGCATGCCAAGACGCCGATGTCGACGGCGCTCGCGGACGCGCTTGTGGCGGCTGGCGCCTGGGGCGCCACGGTCGCCGATATCCGCCAGGCCGCCGTGCTGCTCGAGGCGGGACAACGCCGCCTGATCCTCGCCAACGAGATTGGCGGGGCGGCAGCCGCCCGACGGCTTGCGGCTTTGCTCGGCCGGTATCCCGATGCCGAACTCCACATCTTCGTGGATTCGGCAGCACTCGTCGAAGCGCTCCGGTCGGCGTGGCGAGAGCGTACGGACCTGCCACCTCTGGGCCTGCTGGTGGAGCTCGGCGCGGGCCGGGCCGGCATCCGCAGCGCCGCTGCCGCTGAGGCAGTTCTCGATGCAATTCTTGCCGCCGAGACGTCGACCTTCCGGTTGAGCGGCATTGCCGCCTATGAAGGTGCTGCCGCGACCGCCGATGCGGCAGAGACAATTGTTCGCATCGAGGCTCTGATGGCAATGACGGCAGATTTTCTGTCGAAGGTGCGCGCCCGCACAGGCCCTGACCGACCGCTTCTTGTGACATCAGGCGGCTCGGTGTTTTTCGATCTCGTGATCGCCGGGCTTTCAGCCGCGGTTGCCGCCGATCCGGCCTGCCGGCTGATCCTGCGAAGCGGCGCCATCTTCTTCCACGATCACGGCGTTTACGAGCGCGGCCTTGCCGGCCTCGATGCGCGCGGCGGCTTCCGTATGGCTGGCGAGACGCTTTCGGCAGCGGCAGGGTTTCGTCCGGCGCTCAGGGTTTGGGCCGAAGTCCTGTCGCGGCCGGAGCCGCGGCTTGCAATCTCAGGCATGGGCCTGCGCGACGTGGCGATGGACCAAGGGCTGCCGCGGCCGCTGGCGCTCTATCGCGATCGGTCATATCTCGGCGACCTCAAGGGCGCCGAGGTTTTTCGCCTCAACGATCAGCACGCCTTCGTCGCTCTTCCCGAAGGGAGCGACGTCTGCGTCGGCGACGTCATCGAGTTCGGCATCTCGCATCCCTGCACCTGCCTTGACCGGCACGCCATTCTCTATGGCCTCGACCCCGACCACTCGGTGACGGCGGCCTATCTCACAAGCTTCGGCTGAACCTTCCCTTCAAAAGCAAGAAAAGGAAAACCTGCCCATGATCCAGCGTTATCAGAAAGGTTCGCGAATGAGCCAAGCCGTCAGCTATGGCGGTCTCGTCTATATTGCCGGCCAGGTCGCGGAAAATCGCAAGGCTGGGATCGAGGAGCAGACCCGCGATGTGCTCGCCAAGATCGACGCCCTTTTGAAGGAAGCCGGTACGGACCGATCGCGCCTCCTCGCCGTTGACGTCTTCCTGCCGGCGATTACCGATTTCGAGGCGATGAACGGCGTTTACGACAGCTGGATCGACATCGAAAACCCGCCGGCGCGCGCCTGCACCGAAGCACGGCTCGCCGATCCTGATCTGCGCGTCGAAATGACCGCGGTCGCCGCGCTCTGAGGGCGAAGTAACCGCCCGGACTGGAGACATGATGCACAGCGGCATTGTCAATCCGATCGACTTCTCGCGCGAGGGCCGGCAGGCCGGCTATCTCGCCATCCCCTATTCGATCGACCGTTCTCCCTATTATCAGATCCGCATCCCGGTCCTTCATCTCAGGAATGGCGAGGGCCCGTCTCTGTTGCTGATGGCGGGCAATCACGGTGACGAATACGAGGGTGAACTGCAACTCGGCCGGCTGATGCGGCTGTTGGACGTTACGGAAATAAGCGGCGCCGTCACCATCCTGCCGATGGCGAACCTGCCGGCGGTAATGGCGGCCAGGCGCTGTTCGCCCTTCGACGGCGGCAACCTCAACCGCGCCTTTCCTGGCGATCCTCTGGGATCACCGACAGCGCGGATGGCGCATTTCCTCGAACGTGAACTCTTTCCGCGCCACGACGTCGTGCTCGACCTGCATTCGGGCGGCACGTCGATGGCGCACCTGCCGTGCGCGTTGATCGAGCGACAGGCCGATGCCGCCCGCTTCGAGCGGTCCGTGTCGCTGATGCGGGCGCTCGGCGCGTCCTATGCCTTCATCGCCGATAACGGGCCGGCGGCACCGACATCGATGGGTGCTGCCGCACGGGCGGGGACGATCGGGCTTTCCGGCGAATTTGGCGGCGGCGGAACCGTGACGCCCGAGACGATGACCTTCACGGCGGCGGCAATCGACCGGCTGCTTTTGACACTCGGCATCGTCGAGCGTTCGGTGCTGTCACTCGGACCGCTTCCCCAACCGGGGCCTCTGCAGCTGCTTTCGCTGTCGAGGCACAGCCAGGGCATCTATGCGAGCCGCAGAGGCTGGTTCGAGCCGGCTATCGCGCTCGGCGCCACCGTTGCCGCCGGCGATCGGGCGGGATGGTATCATGACCTGGAACGCTTGGAGCAGTCGGAGGAAGAACTGCGTTTCGCCGAAAGCGGCATTGTCATCTCGCACAGGCTGCACTGCGACAGCCAGGCCGGCGATTGCCTGATCCAGGTCGCCGAACCTATCGCATCCTGAGCCAATCCCCACGCGCGCTCGCGCTTAACTGATTGCGTCCACCGCGGCCTTGACCCAATCGAGACGCTTTGCCGGAACGAGGCCGAAGTTGTAGAAATTTACCCCATCGGCGCCGGCATCGATGGCGGCCTTGGCGCGTGCAGCGAGCACCATAGGTCCGCCGACCTCGGGATAGAAGACGCGCAGCCCGACTCCGAGGAACTTTCCCGCCCCCATTGCCGCCCGGCCGGCTCGGATGACATCACTGACGGCCTCCGGCGTCATGTCGTAACAGCAAAGAATCGCCCCGTCGCAGAGCTTGCCGACGGCTGCGAGATCGACGCCGCCGAGCCAGCCGTCCTTCAGGTCAATGAGCACAATATGCGTCGCCGGATCGGCCGCACCCTTGATCTCGCCGATCAGGCTGGTCACCGGCTCGCTGCGCCACGCAAGATAGGCATGGAGATCGGAATGGCCCCGGAAGGCATCGATGCCAGCCGTCGGGAAATCCGGGAACTGCCGCTCCGGCACCGCTCGTTCGCAGAGCTCGGCGATGAAGCGCGCCACAGTTCTGCGCGCGCCCTCTGCGGGCACGCCGGCTCTAGCGGCGCGCGCGATACAATGATCGCAGAAGCAGAGCGACAGCAGGAAATCGTCTTCAGCATTCAGGCCGACGCCGTCTTTCTCATGATGGTATTCATGCGCGAAGCCCATGAAGTTCGGACTTTCGAGCTCCACCATGTCGGGCCGGTAGTTCGTCGTGATGTCCTGCACGAGAGTGACGACATAATCGCGCGCGGCCGGGCTGGAAGGGCAAAGGTTGTAATAGTTGGGATTGCCGAAGGCGTTTCGCGTCACGTGGGCGGGATGCAGCATGCCGAGGCGGCTATTGTGCAGGCAGACCGTCCAGCAGGAGACCTTGAGACCAGTCGCCTGCCGATCCCTGACGAGTGCTTCCAGCATATCGCCCCGCTCGGTCACATTGCTGGCCATCAGCGGCCGGATCACCTTGTCCTGCCACAGGCTTTCATCCGGCCAGAAGTAGATCGTCCCGTCCTCGGGAAAATAGGCCTTCTGCTGCGGGCTGCGCGGCTGCAGGAAACGGCCAGCATGATAGGAGGTCGCCAGGCTGACCGTGGTGAGGCCCGCCCGGCCGGTAAGCTCGACGGCAAACGCGTCGAGTCCCTGGTCCTGGATGTCCCAGGGGTAAGTCCACATGGATAGATGCATGGCGCGCTCCCGTCAAATCTGTCCACTTTATAGAACATGTGTCCATAATAGTGTCCAGACCGATCTTAGAGCATGAGCCCTTGGAGCCCTCCGTCGTTCGTCAGATGTCGACGACGAGGTCCTTGGCTTTCAGCACCGGCGCCAGATTGCTGACCTCGATGACCGATTTGCCCGCCTTGTAGGCACCGGGCATAGCCGAAGATTCAGATCGCCCGGTGTTGTGATTTTCGTAGCACGGCGCGCCGACTGATGGGGTCAGACGAAGTTTTGGTGGAGCGCAATCCGCGCCCTATGGGGACATAGCGCCGGACGCCGTGATGGCAGCCGGCGCTATTGAGACCAAAGCGCTTAAGGCCCGTAGCCCTCAATCTGCCATCGACAGTAGTCTCGAGTTAGACAAGTTTGAATGTTTTTCGTGTCGCTTCAACTTTGCCCTTCATGTCATCCAGTTTTATGGCAATCCAGAACTCAGTTTTTTCGTCGAATGGGCCGGCATCTAGTTCCGGTTTAACAATGAGCGACAACACTTTGTCTGTGCTCGTCGCGGAGCCGTCGGTATCTATCTTAATTTTATAGGTTTCTTTCTCGTCGCTGCCAGTTGGGTTTGAAACGTCGTCGCTCCCGTCTGGCTGAGTAGAGATATAGACATATATCTTGTTGCTGAGACCGGAGCCTATTATTTTAAAGGGCGTTCGAACAAGTAATGGCGCAACGACGGTCTCCGGCTCGAGGCGCTCGATTTTAACTTTAGGGTTTGCGGCGGGCATATGATCCTCCCTCATCCGTCTTAACTTGGATTACTCGTTATCGCCTGATCTTCGAGGAATGAACCCGCCTGATCTTGACATCACGCCACCGGAACGGGACAAGGCGCCGCCCGATCTGGACATCGCGCCGCTCGCCATCCCACGGGGGTCAGAGGAAACCTCGGCCGACAGAAGGATTTGCTCGAGGGTTCCTGTTTCAGCATCCAGCCTCATCGAGACGTCGCCCTTGTCATAAATCCAGACCCTCATGTCCTTGGCGAGTGCTCCGAATTGGGAGCCAAGGCCGGTTCGCGCGCTCGAACCAGGAGCCCGATACAATCTGTCATACTCGATATCGCCACCCACGTTCCTCGGCGGCGGATCGTCAGGGTCGGCTCCCGGGCCGTGGACAACGAAGATCGCTGGTCGACTAAGTTCAACGAACGCCCCCTCGAAGGAGAAGGCGAAGATTCGCGCCAGAACCGCGTCAGCTGCACCAAGCTGGTCTCTCAGAAAATTATTTCTTCCCGCTATTGGTACGCTTAGATTCTGATAAATGGGGCCTCCTCTAAGGATCAGATCGCTCAGCGGACGTCCGAACAGATGTATCGATGATATGCCTAGTAAAGTTTCATTGTCTGCCACTTCTCCCTCCATCTCTGTGATCATTGACTTCTAGCTAATGTCGACAGCAGAACTTTCTCGCGATAGCTCATCTTCGGAAGCTTCAGATGATCTCTCGGCAGCAATATTCGCGCAGAGTGAAAATGGCTGCGATGCTCGCTACCCTTGAGAGGCGCGCCGGCGTGTAGCTCGCCGATCGCCCGTTGCCCGAAATTTCCGGTGATGATCCCCGCGAATTGGCCGCCACTTTCCTTCCGATCAACTGCAAGCATCGTTTCCGCGACGTCGCCGTAGTCCAGAAAATCGGGTGCGAGAGCCCACAAGGTTTCGGCCAGATATCTGCCGGCGATGTCTCGTGCATCGAGCAGCGCTTCGACAAATCCATCCGGGTTCCGCCCAAAAGCGCGGTCGAAAGCGTGCTGTACGGGTGCCTCGGCAGTCGGATCGAACTCGGCAATATCGGAGAGATCTTCGACGGTCCGCGAGATCAGGCCTCGCGCCACCAGGCTCTCGTGAAAGATATCGACGAGTATATCGAATACCGCACCGGTGAGCGGTTGCGAGAGCTCGTGTTCGTCCTTCCAGCCACGAGTGAACTCGGCCATCGTCCGTTTGTTGTTTGCCGAACGAATCTGGCGATGCGGCGAAAATTCCGAAAAACGCGCCAGGCGATTTGCCCGGTAAAGGTTGCCGCACGTCTCCTCGAGAACATTATCGATCACCGACGGAAAATGCATGGCAGCGATCAGCGACACGCAGTCGGAGAAGGCCTCCTGAAAACCGAGATATTCCGGATACTCGGTTCCCGGGCGCGGTACGCCGAGGACGCTGAATATGATAGCGTGTCCCACCTCGTGGGCGATGACGTCGAAATCCAGGCTGAAGGGAAGGATGCGCCCATCCTTCTCGAACTGGCTGCCAACTTCAAGAAAGCCATAGCCGTACTGGGCATTGTCCCACTGCGGCAAAATGGTGATTTCCAACCGGTCATAGTGATCGCGAAAATGCCACGTAAGCGGCTGGCCGAGATAGCGCTCCCACACATCGAGTGTGAACCGGACGCAGCCGAAGACATGCGCGGCTTCGAAACCAGGCATCG
Source organism: Rhizobium sp. CNPSo 3670 (assembly GCF_057784555.1). Lineage (NCBI taxonomy): Bacteria > Pseudomonadati > Pseudomonadota > Alphaproteobacteria > Hyphomicrobiales > Rhizobiaceae > Rhizobium > Rhizobium sp. CNPSo 3670. The sequence goes on along the minus strand of NZ_JBXSOL010000009.1, from coordinate 152,542 downwards.
AAGGTCGGAGATGGTCGAAATTGCCGCCCCGGTCGGGATTGGCCGGCTCGAGGATTTTGCCGGTCCAGGGCGGAAGGGACATATACGGCGTTCCGAGCGGGCCGTGATTTACGCCATAGGGAGAGATTTTGCCGACCGGCTCGACAACAAACATGCGATCGTCGGCCGGACCAGCGGTCAGGCTGCCCAACGGAGACGACACTTCGACAATCTCGGGACTGGACCGCGCATCTTCAAAGGGAGGCTGCACAAAAAGTCTGAACCGGGTGCCCATCCGCTCCCCCTCAAAAGACCTTCATGATTGCCAGTTTAAGTTGACATTCGACGCTCGCGGCAGATTTAGCAAGTAATAAAATAGTATTAGGGGCGTTATTCAGACAGTGAAACCAGTTTCAAATAACGCGGGTGACTGCGGATGGGATCGAGATCGGAATCATTCTTGAACCAGAGCCGCATTTCGATACCGACTTGCGGCATCCAGACCTCAAGCAAGTCTATCGCCCGATCGATCTCGCCAAGCAGTGCATAGGTGCAGGCGGCGTTGTACTGAATGTTTATGTCATCGGGATCCGTCGCCAGGGAGCGCGCCAACCATTCCAGTGCGGTGTCGCGAACACCGAGGAAGGCAAGGGCCGTCGCTCCCAGGCAGGCAACATTGGCATTCTCTGGGTGGAGCCGCAGTTCCTCCTCCGCCCTTTTCAATGCGATCCTGGCATAGCTGCTGGCCTTATCTATTTGTCCGAGTGAACGCAAGACATTCACAAGCATGATCGGTGCACCGTAGTCGGCAGGTTTGATTTCCATCGCCCGCTGAAAGTGCGTAGCCGCAAGTTCGAACTGACCGTCCGTCACGCAAAATTCGGCATAGTAGCGGTTCGCCTCGTGGCAATTGGCATCGAGCGACAAAGCCTGCTCGAATGCGGAAACTGCCTCGGTGCGATTGCCGGCCACCGCCAAAGCAAATCCCTTGGCCGCATAGGCCTCCGCCAGATTGGGATCGATAACGAGCGCCGTCGCCGTGTTTGCAAGAATATCCTCCACCGGAATTTCAGCGCCGAATTGAGACCGCAGGCGCGCATCGCAGACGGCGATGCCGGCATAGGCCCGGGCATAACCCGGATCCAGTTCGATGGCTCTGGCGAAGCTCCGCCTGGCCATCAGATGGTTGGAGCGTGAGGCAATATGGTAGTATTCGCGCCCCCGGAGGAAATGCGTATAGGCCTCAACGCTCTCTGTCGGCGCCTGCTCGATTGCCCGCTTCTCCTCCGGCAGCAGCTTGACCTTGAGCTGCCCGACGATTGCCTTCACGATCTCGTCTTGCATCTCGAAAATGTCGGTCAGGTCGCGGTCGTAACGCGCGGCCCAGACATGGCCGTCGCTCGCTGCTTCGATCAATTCCGCATTGATCCGGACGTGGTTTGCTGCCTTGCGGACGCTGCCCTCCACGATATAGGCAACGCCGAGTTCGGCAGCGATACGTTGGAGGTTTTCGCTCCTGCCTTTCCACGTAAAGACAGTGTTGCGGCTTAGGACGAACAGGCCTGAAACATTCGACAGATCAGTGATGAGATCTTCGGTGATGCCGTCGCTGAAGAAATCCTGCTCCGGATCGTTGCTGATGTTGGCGAATGGCAGAACTGCAACCGACGGCTTGTTGACGGGCGCCCGTGTGTGTCCGCCTGCCGTAAGCGGAATCTCTTCGCTGGAGGGGGCATTGCCCCAATCGGCAAAATAGACATGGACCGGTCGGGATATATTCTTGACGGTCATGGCGCCCTGATCTGCGAAACCGAGGCCGAGCTTGTTTGCGACTTCGTGGCGCACGGCCGCCGAACAGGCGATACCGCCAGGGGCTGCAAGAGCTTGCAGCCGGACCGCGACGTTAATGCCGTCCCCATGAAAGTCATCTTCATCGAAGACGATGTCGCCGAGATTCAAGCCTATGCGGAACGCAAAGTGCCTGTCCGCTGGAATCCCTATGTTGCGCTCCAGCATGCCGCGCTGGATTTCGACAGCGCAGCGTGCCGCACTCAGCACGCTGCCGAATTCGACCAGAAAACCATCACCCATGACCTTGATTATATGTCCGCCATGGGTTGCGACAGCAGGATCGAAGAGTTCCCGGCGATGTTGACGAAGGGCGTTGAGCGTCTCCTCTTCATTGGCTTCCAGAAGACGGCTGTAGCCCACCACATCGGCAGCCAGAATAGCCGCCAGCCGACGTTCAACAAGCTCTGCGCACATGCCCGTCTCCTCAACGCGCTGGTGGCAATACTATTCAGTTCAAGAAGCTAGCCAGTAATGTTGCCGGACGATTGTATTACTGACAACTAAAATCTCCCGCTCGGTTGTAAGAACCGCCGGAGCCGCTTGATGATTTGAGTGGAGCTTCAGAATTGATGGTGCGGCCCCTCATAACGAGAGGCCGCCGGTGCCGGCATCGTCAAGTTTTCGCAGCGGCGATGCTCTCCCGCAGGATAAGCCTGCTGCGGATGACGGTACGCAGCTTTGCCGGGTTTTGCGCCCGGCCAATGGTGTCGAGCAGCAGTTCCACCGCCGCGCGGCCCATCTCTTCCACCGGCTGCTCGATCGTTGAGAGTGGCGGCGCGGAGAATTCGCAGACCGGCGAGCCGTCGAAGGAGACGACGGACAGATCATCGGGAATGCGCAAGCCCGCACGTTTGATGCGGCTGATGAATGAAATGGCCATGTCATCGCTGGTGGCGATAACCGCCGTTGGTTTTTCGGCGAGCTTCGTGAAATCGTCCGCCGCCTGAACGCCGATGTCGAAGCCGTGCTGATAATCGAGCCGACCGCCCGAGCGACGCACCGCCTGCTGTGGCAAGCCGGCTGCATCGAGCGCCTCGAGCACGCCGCCATAGCGCTCGACATCGTGATAATTGCCTTCAGGGCCGGCAAGATAGAAGAACCGCCTATGTCCCAGCCGGACCAGCTCGGCCGTGACGTCGCGCACAGCCTCGCGATCGTTGGTAACGACGCTCTGCAGGCCCGCATCGCTCATGTCGAGCAGCATCGACACGATCGGTAGGCCGGAATTTGCCAGCGAACGCCCCTCGACCTCCGGTAGCTTCGAAGACAAGATGATGGCGCCGCGCACGCTGCCGCCGAAAGCGAGATCCAGAATGTGTCGCTCGGAGGCCTCGTCGCGATCAAGGTTGGCGATCATCAGGTTATAGCCGCGTAGGATCAGCGTCTTATTGATGCTCTGCAGGACCTGGGGAATGATTTGGGAGACGCCATAATAAAGCGATCCCGGCAGGATGATCATGATGATGTTGGATTTTCCCACCCTCAGGCCGCGCGCCATCGCGTTCGGCGTGTAGCCGAGTTGCCTGGCGGCCGCATTGATCTTGGCGCGGGTCTTCTCGTTGACCCGTCCGGGATTGGCAAGCGCCCTGCTGACCGTCGATATCGCGACACCGGCGAGCCGCGCAACGTCAGCCATCAACGCGCCAGACGGCTCTTCTACCGCCACATCTTTGTTTTTATTCACCTTTAATTCCGCCCTCCCGGATGCTTCGATTTGCGATTCTAAGGCAGGTGACGATTTATAGCAAACGTTTGCCAAAAATCGCTTGCTTAAAAAACCAGCTTGGCTATCATTTGGGCATGGCAAACGATTGCCGTTTTTAATGCTTTGAAAATGCATGATTTATTGAATGCGTAGCCGCTGTTTCGCATGCAGATGGATCGTGCCTTGAGAATGGATAGGTTATGGCGACTGACGACAGACTACGCTTCGGAGTCGATCTCGTGACGTTCTTCCATCCCGGCTTCTGGGGCGTCCGCAGCCATGATGCGATCGTCGACCATGCACGCGCCGCGCCGCGCGCCTTTTGGGACAAGATCCTCGACAGCGTCCAGGCTTCCGGCGTCACTGGCGTCGAGTTGACCTTCTCTCCCTTCAACTGGCAGGACGCGATCAAGACCTATGGTTCGATCGATGGCTTTGTTGCCGAACTGGCAAGGCGCGGCCTGACGCTTTGCAGCGGCTTCTTTGCCGAGCTCGAGGCAGCAGGAGACTTTACCGACCCTGAAGCCCAGCGCGCGCTGATCGACAAGGCGGAACAATATGCCGATTTCCTGAAAGCCTGCGGCAGCGATATCATGGTGATCGGCGCGCCCCTGCGCCAGACCCTCGGTGCCCAGCCGGTGCAGTTCCATGATTTCGACCGTGCCAAGACGATCGCCGATTTCTTGAACCGGCTCGGCGCGATCCTCCATGGCAGGGGCGTCCGGCTGGCGCTGCACACGGAGGCGCATTCGATCTTTGCCGCGGCGCGCGACGTCGACCTGATGATGCTGCTGACCGATCCGGCCTATGTGCATATGTGCCCCGACACGGCCCATATCATCGTTGCCGGCTCCGACCCCGTCCAGCTCGTCGATCGCCATCACGAGCGGATGATCATCGCTCACTGGAAGGATGCGATCGGTCCGATGCCTGCCGACACCCCGATCGACAAGCACATCCACGAACGCCACCAGCCCTATTTCTGCGGCTTCGGCCTCGGACGGGTCGACTGGCCGGCCTGGATCCGGCTGCTGCGCGACCGGGCCTATGAAGGCTGGGCGATCCTAGAACTCGATGCCGCGCCGGATCCGGTCCGCGACATTGCCAACGGGCTCACGCTCGTCCGGCAGGCGCTCCTGCCGATCTACTGCTGATATCATTCCGAAGACAATAAACGCCCCGCCAAGAGGGCATTTTCAAGAGGTGGAACAATGAAGACCATGATGAAGCTTTTTCTTGCCGGCGTGGCTTTCGCCGGTTTCTTCGCCGCGGCGCATGCCGAGGACAAGCCGACGATCGAGATCATGTCCTCCTGGACGTCGGGCGGCGAAGCCGCGGCCCTGAACGTCATCAGAAGCGAATTCGAAAAGCGCGGCGGCGTCTGGAAGGATTCCTCGATCGCCGGTTTCGGCGCGGCCGATGCCGCCTTCCAGAACCGCATCGTTGCCGGTGACGCGCCGGGCGCCAAGCAGGGCGTCATCGGTCTTGCCGCCGCCGATTTCGTCAGCCAGGGCCTGTTCAATCCAATAGACGACGTAGCCGCCGCCGGCAAATGGACCGATGCCCTGCCGAAATCGATCCATGACCTCATTTCCTATGATGGCAAGGTCTATCTCGCTCCAACAGGTGCTCATGGCGAAAGCTGGGTCTTCTATTCCAAGGAAGCCTTCAGCAAGGCCGGTATTTCGCAGGAACCGAAGAGCTGGGACGAGTTTTTCATCGATCTCGACAAGCTCAAGGCCGCCGGCATCATCCCGGTCGCCTGGGGCGGCCAGCCCTGGCAGCAGACCAAGGTCTTCAACATGATCCTGCTCTCGCAGGTCGGGACCGACGGCTTCCTGAAGATCTATGCCAACAAGGACAAAGGCGAAGCCTCCGTCGAAGGCGTGAAGAAGACGCTCGCAATCCTCGGCAAGCTGCGCGGCTATGTCGATGCGGGCGCGGCCGGCCGCAACTGGAACGACGCAACCGCAATGCTGATCACGGACAAGGCCGGCGTGCAGTTCATGGGCGATTGGGCCAAGGGCGAATTCACAGTTGCCGGCCAGGAGCCGGGCAAGGATTATGGCTGCATGATCGCTCCTGAATCCAAGGGCATGGTCTATATCGCCGACGCCCTCTGGTTCCCGAAGACCGGCAACGCCCAGACCGACAAGGCGCAGAAGCTTCTCGCCGAGGTCGTCATGGACCCGACCGTCCAGGTCGAATTCGCCCTCAAGAAGGGCTCGGTTCCCATGCGCTCCGATGTCGACAAGTCGAAACTCGATGCCTGCGCCCAAAAGGGTCTCGAACTGATGAGCGCCGGCGCCATCGTGCCGGATCAGGCGATCGTGCTCACGCCCCAGCAGGTCGGCGCGCTCGACGACTTCGTCGACGAATATTGGAGCGGCGGTTCGAACGACGCGGGGACCGCTGCCGAAAACTTCTTCGCCATCTTCGAGTAGGATCGTGCCCGTGGTGTCGGGCCGACCCCGATGGCCACGGCTGCCGGCCGCTGCGTGCTACGCGGCGGCGGGTGTTCCGCTTTCCATCCGTCAAAGAGCTGGCCGATGTCCGTCAAACGCAAGCGTAATCTTTCCGCCACCATCGCCCTCTTGCCGACTTGGTTCGCCGCGGTCGTGGTCTTCATCGGTACCATGGCCTGGTCGATCCGGCTGTCCTTCACCAACTCCACACTCTTTCCGTCCTCGACCTATGTCGGCTTTGCACAGTATGCGAAGCTCTTTGCATCCGCCAAATGGCTCGCCTCGCTGCAAAACGTCTTGATCTTCGGTGTCCTCTATGTGGCCGGCTGTCTGGTGCTCGGCTTCCTGCTGGCCGCAGCACTGGACCGCAAGATCCGCTTCGAAAGCGCCTTTCGGACGATCTTCCTCTATCCCTACGCCATGTCGTTCGTGGTGACGGGGCTGATCTGGCAATGGATGCTCAATCCCACACTCGGCATTCAGGCAAGCGTGCGTTCGCTCGGCTGGGAAAGCTTCGTGCTCGACTGGGTGGTTAATCGCGACATGGCGATCTATGCGCTCGTGCTCGCCGGCGTCTGGCAGGGCGCGGGGCTCGTCATGGTGATTGCCCTTGCCGGCATACGCGGTATCGAGGCCGAGCAGTGGAAGGCGGCGCGCATCGACGGAATTCCCGTCTGGCGCATCTATGTCTCCATCATTCTGCCCCAGCTCGGGCCTGCGCTGGCGGCTGCCGGCATGCTGCTCGCCATGGGCGTGATCAAGACCTACGACATCGTCGTCGCCATGACCAATGGCGGCCCCGGCAATGCGACCGAAGTGCCGGCGAAATTCATCATGGACAATCTGTTCGGGCGCCAGAACCTCGGCCTTGCCACAGCGGGCGCGACAGTGCTCGTCCTCAGCGTCGTCATCGCGGTCGCGCCATTCCGTTTCGCGATGCACATGCGCAACCGGGCGAAGGGAGGGGCGTGATGAACCAGCCTCACCCGAATGGGCCGAAGCCGGCACGGATCACGGCGGGACGCATCGGCCTTTATACCTTCTTGGTCGGCGCTGCGCTTTTCTTCCTTCTGCCGCTCTATACGATGGTCGTCACTTCGCTGAAGTCGATGGACGAAATCCGGCTCGGGCAGATCTTTGCCCTGCCTGCCACGCTCGATTTCTCCGCCTGGGTGACCGCCTGGTCGGGCGCCTGCATGGGAACCGTCTGCGTCGGCATTCGTAGCGGCTTCTGGAATTCGGTGGCGATCACCGTTCCATCCGTCGCGCTCTCGGTCTTCGTCGGCGCCGTCAACGGCTATGCGCTGTCGCTCTGGCGGCCGCGTGGGGCAAATGCGCTCTTCGGCCTGCTCATGGCCGGTGGTCTGATCCCCTATCAGATCTTCCTCTATCCGATGGTTCGCGCCATGGCGAATATCGGTCTCTATAATTCGCTCGCCGGCATCATTCTCGTCCATGTCATCTTCGGACTGCCGCTGGTGACGTTGCTTTTCCGCAACTATTTCGTCAGCGTGCCGGAGGAGCTCTGCAAGGCCGCGCGCGTCGACGGCGCCGGCTTCTGGCGCATCTTCTTCGAGATCATGCTGCCGATCGCCGTGCCGATGGTGGTCGTGGTTTCGATGCTGCAATTCACCGGCATCTGGAACGACTTCCTGCTTGGCCTCGTCTTCGCCGGCCGGGACAACCTGCCGATGACCGTGCAGCTCAACAACATCGTCAATACCACGATGGGCGAGCGCACCTATAACGTGAACATGGCGGCGACGATCCTGACCGCCATCGTTCCGCTCGCCATCTATTTCCTGTCCGGCCGCTGGTTCGTGCGCGGCATCGCCGCCGGCGCAGTCAAGGGGTAACGTATTCCATGCAATCTGCCGTCTCCGTCAAGGATCTGAAGATCGCCTATGGCGACCATACAGTGATCGAGAAGATGTCGATCGATATCGCGCCGCGCGAATTCCTGGTGCTGCTCGGCCCTTCCGGCTGCGGCAAGTCCACGCTTCTGAACGCCATCGCCGGGTTGCAGGACATTACTGCAGGCGAAATCTGGATCTCGGGCAAGAATGTCAGCTGGGAGGAGCCGAAGGACCGTGGCATCGGCATGGTCTTCCAGTCCTACGCACTCTACCCGCGCATGTCGGTCCGCAAGAACCTCTCCTTCGGGCTTCGCGTCGCAGGCCTGCCAAAGGCCGAGATCGAGGCACGCGTCGCCCGCACGGCCGCGCTCCTCCATCTCGACACATTGCTCGACCGGCGTCCTGCCGAGCTGTCCGGCGGCCAGCGCCAGCGCGTCGCCATCGGCCGGGCACTGGTGCGAGAAGTGGATGTGTTCCTCTTCGACGAGCCGCTGTCGAATCTCGACGCCAAGCTGCGCAACGAATTGCGCGTCGAGATCAAGAAGCTGCATCAAAGCCTCGGCAATACCATGATTTACGTGACCCACGATCAGGTCGAGGCCCTGACGCTCGCCGACCGCATCGCCATCATGCGCGACGGCGTGATCCAGCAGCTCGCTTCGCCGGCCGAGATCTACCGCCGTCCGGCCAATCTCTTCGTCGCCGGCTTCATCGGTGCTCCGGCGATGAATTTCGTCGAGGGCCGGATCGAGCGCGGCGGCGGAGCACCCGTCTTCAGAAGCAACGGCCTAGCCGTCGACCTCACCGACTATGCCTTCCGCACGGCCGTGGAAGGACCTGTTACGTTAGGCTTTCGCCCTGAGCACCTTGTGCTCGACGGGGCGGCAAGCGGGCTTCCCACGATTGCTGGCCGTGTTTCCGTCGTCGAGCCGATGGGTTCGGATGCCGTCGTCTGGTTCGACTGGGCGGAGCACAGTCTCTCCCTTCGTTTCATGGGCGACGTCGACTTCAAGCCCGGCGATGCCATGGCTCCGGGCCTTGATATCACCAAGGCGTCACTCTTCGCTGCCGATGGATCGCGGCTTTGACGCGCCATTCCTCTGCTTTCCCGCAATTTCGGATGTGCTTTGCGCTGCATTGAGGAATTGCTCCAGGACAGGATTTGAAAAGACATGTCTGAGATGGTTTATGATGCGCTGGTGATCGGCTCCGGCGCGGCGGGTTCCTTCGCGGTCAAAGAGCTGACGGCCAAGGGCCTGTCGGTGCTGCTGCTCGAGGCTGGGCCGGCCGTCGGCCCCAGGGATTTCGACCCGGCACGCAAGAAGGCGCCGGCAAGCAGCATCAATATATGGGAGCGTGCGCGCGCCACCCTGAAGGGCCAGCCGATCCAGGCGCGGGCGGCCTTCTTTACCGAGCGCTTCAGCCACTTCTTCGTCAACGATCGCAAGAACCCCTATACGACGCCGAAGAACGAGCCCTTTCTCTGGATCCGCGGCCGCCAGGGCGGCGGGCGCCTGCACAGTTTCGGCCGCGTGCTGCTGCGCTGGACCGACGATGATTTCAAGATCCGATCGCGCACCGGAAAGGGCGTGGACTGGCCGATCTCCTATGACGAGCTTGCGCCCTTCTATGACGAAGTCGAGGCCTATCTCGAGCTCTACGGCAACAAGGACGATGTGCCGACCTTGCCGGACGGCGTCTATGCGAAGCCGGCAAGCCTCACGCCCGCCGAGCAGATATTCAAGCAGGCTGTAGAAAGCCGCTGGCCGGACCGGCGCGTCATCTCCTGGCGCTATATAGCGCCGGACGCCGAACGCATGCCGCGACCGCTGCGGGACGCAAAGGCGACCGGCCGGCTGACGGTCCGTTATGACGCCGTCGTGCGTCGCATCACCACCGACGAAAAAACCGGCCGCGCCACCGGTGCGGAATTCATCGATCGCAACACGGGTAAGGTTTCGACGGCTCGCGCCGCGACAATCGTGCTTGCGGCCTCGCCGATCGAGAGCGTGCGGCTGCTGCTGAACTCGGTATCGGCAAGACATCCTGACGGGCTCGGAAACAGCTCGGGCGCGCTCGGGCGCTATTTCATGGATCAGCTTCCATGCCTTGCCTTTGGCTCCTTTCCCAAGGCGAAGGGTTGGGCCGTTGACGATTCCGCTCCTGTCGATCCCTTCTACAATCCGTCGGGTGGCATCTTCATCCCGCGTTTCGACGAGGGTGACGCCGCCCGCGGCGATTTCGACTACCAGGGCAGCATCGGCAGGGCGCCGGTTTCAGAGGAGGCCGATGCGCGTCTCGCCTTCTTCGGCTTCGGCCGCATGCTGCCCTATGCCGACAACCGCATCACCCTCGATCGCAAGCGCAAGGACGCCTGGAACATTCCGGTGCCACACATTCGCTGCGTCATGCAGGAGGAGGAGCGGCGGCTGCTCCGCCGGCAGGAGGAGACGTTGATCGCCATGGTCAAAGAGGTCGGCGGCGATCTTGAATTCATCGGATCGCCCACCGGCCTCAAGGAGATGGGCAGAGGCGCCTTTCCCGACGCCGATGCCTTCAGCCGCTTCATGTTCCGCACATGGTTCCGCAAGACCATGTGCATGGGCGCAGCAATTCATGAAACCGGCGGTGCACGCATGGGCGAAAGCCTGGAAACTTCGGTGCTCAATCCCTACAATCAACTGTGGGATGCTCCGAACCTCATCGTCACCGACGCCAGCGCCTTTCCGGGCAGCGGCATCGCTGGCACGACGCTCACCGTCATGGCGCTGACGATCCGCGCTTGCCGCAACCTTGTCGACCATTACCGAACGGGACTGCTCTAGGCCGCCTCCATCTCGTGTAGGCGGCGTCTAAAAAGTTCGCCGGCATGTGGAGTGGCGAAAGAGGCGAACAAGTGAACGAGCTGTGGGTTATCCAACCGTCACACTAACTTTGCAGTGACATGCTCCTGTCAACTGGGCAGGAAGGGAAAGCCCATGTCTAAAACACATCAGGACCAGCTCAGCCGGATAAAGGCCGAAATCGCCGACAGCTTCGATGAGGAGCTGGAAATGCAGCTGGAGGAAGACCGGCTGGACGATCTGGTCGTCGAAGGAATGACGGAACCGGCGGAGCAGACGCTCGATCGGAAGATCTATTTCCGCGAGCTTTTCCGGCTGCAGCACGAACTGGTTCGGCTGCAGGATTGGGTTCAGTACAAGAAGCTGAAGGTCGTCGTGCTTTTCGAAGGCCGGGATTCGGCCGGCAAGGGTGGCGCGATCAAGCGGGTGACCCAAAGGCTCAACCCGCGAGTCTGCCGAACCGTGGCACTGCCCGCTCCGACCGAACGGGAACGCCATCAATGGTATTTCCAGCGTTATGTCCCGCATCTTCCCACCGCCGGCGAGATCGTGCTCTTCGACCGCAGCTGGTACAACCGCGCCGGCGTCGAGCGCGTGATGGGCTTCTGCACCCCTGACGAACTCGAGGAGTTCTTCCGCTCGGTGCCGGAATTCGAACGGATGCTCGTCCGTTCCGGCATCGTGCTGATCAAATACTGGTTCTCGATCACCGACGAGGAACAGGAATTCCGCTTCAAGATGCGCATCCACGATCCGCTGAAGCAGTGGAAGCTTTCGCCGATGGACATGGAAAGCCGCATCCACTGGGAGGAATATACCAAGGCCAAGGAAGAAATGCTGGCGCGCACACACACCAAGGAGGCGCCCTGGTGGGTGGTGCAGGCCGTCGACAAGAAACGGGCGCGGCTGAACTGCATCGCCCATCTTCTTGATCAGATTCCCTACGAGGATGTGCCGAAGCCTGAGATTCAGCTGCCGGATCGTATCCGCCATGCCGACTACATCAGGGCGCCGGTTCCGGCTGATATGTATGTGCCCGAGCGCTATTGAAAGCATAGCCGCAACAAGTCGGCTGCCGAAGCGTTGAAACCGAGACCGCATGGTCACTGGACCGTGCGGTCAACGCGTGTTTCCCAGCGGCTGCATCGTGAGGTATAAAGACTGAGCGTCCTTCGGCCGATAATACGGAGATGACGGGAGGTTGGTCATGACCGGCTTTTGGAGATTAATCGTTCAGGAGGTTGTGCTCTCGGCGATTCTGGCGGCCGGCAGTGTTATCGGCCTTCCCAAGCTTGCCGATCCGAACGCCAGTGCCAATTATCCTTTGACAGTCGTGGTTTTTCTGGCGATGTCAGCGGCCTTGGTGACTTATGAGCTTCTGACACGGAAGCCGTTTACCGGCCGGTTGGCGCAGCCAACAAGGTGCGGCCGACCGACAGATTGCGCCAGCACGTCCGGCAAGCTCGTTACGCCGCGCTAGAACACGGCCTAACGATTGCACCGCCGCGGACGTCAGGCCGCGATGTCAGCCATATGGTTCAGCTCCTCGTCGGCATCATCCGGCAGCACCAATCCGGCAGCAGCGAGATTCTCCCTGAGATGTCCGAGCGACGACGTGCCGGGGATCAACAGGATATTGGCTGCGCGGCGCAACAGCCAGGCGAGCGCCACCTGCATCGGCGTGGCGCTCAGGCGTGCGCCGACATTGGAGAGTGTAGACGATTGCAGCGGCGTGAAGCCGCCAAGCGGGAAGAACGGCACATAGGCGGTGCCCTGACGGGCGAGCTCGTCGATGAGCCGGTCGTCGTTCCGATGCGCCAGATTGTACTGGTTTTGCACACAGACGATCTCGGTGATCCCGCGGCCTTCGGCGACCTGTTTCGATGTGGCGTTGCTTAAACCTATGTGACGGATCAGACCTTGCCGCTGGAGATCAGCCAGAACCGTCAGGGGTGCTTCTATCGAGCCTTCGGCCGGGCTATGCAGGTCAAATGCGATCCGGAGGTTGACGACATCAAGCACCTCGAGGCCGAGGTTGCGAAGATTGTCGTGAACCGCCTGCGTCAGTTCCTGGCGCGAGAAGGCCGGAATCCAGGACCCGTCCGCGCCGCGCCGCGCGCCGACCTTGGTGACGATGACGAGATCGTCGCCATAGGGATGGAGCGCTTCACGGATGATCTGATTGGTCACGTGCGGGCCGTAGAAATCGCTGGTATCGATATGGTTCACGCCGCTTGCGACCGCCTCGCGCAGCACCGCCAGAGCGGCGCCGCGATCCTTGGGCGGGCCGAACACGCCGGGTCCTGCCAGCTGCATGGCGCCATAGCCAAGTCGCCTCACCTTGCGGTCGCCGATATTGAATGTGCCGGATTGATGGATCATTGACATGGTCGCGCTCCTTTCAACAGATGAGATTAAACTTACTCCTTGGCGGTGCGTGTGATAATTGGGTACAATGCGCACGGGCCGTGCGGAGTGGCGAACAGTGAAAGCAGACCTGAGTGACCTCAACGCCTTCGTCGCAGTGGCGCGGGCGGGTGGTTTTCGCGAGGCAGCGCGCGCCAGTGGCAGCAGCGCCTCCTTCTTGAGCGAAGCGGTGCGTCGCCTGGAGGCTGATCTCGACGTCAGGCTCCTCAATCGGACGACGCGTAGCGTCGTTACGACCGAAGCGGGCAAGGGTCTGCTGGAGCGGCTCGGCCCTGCTTTGACGGAGGTGGAGGCCGCGCTCGACGTGGTCAACAGCTTTCGCGACAGGCCGGCTGGCTCGCTGCGGCTCAATGTGCCGGTCAGCGCTGCGCGGCTGGTGCTGCCTGCCATCATCCCGCCATTCCTCGCCGCCTATCCCGACATTCGCCTGGAGATCGTCGCCGAGGAGAGCTTTGTCGACGTGCTCGCTGCCGGGTGTGACGCCGGCATCCGTTATGACGAGCGGCTGGAGCAGGATATGATCGCGATTCCGATTGGTCCGCGCCACCAGCGCTTTGCCACTGCGGCATCGCCTGCTTATCTCGACCACCACGGGCGGCCGCGACATCCGAGGGAACTCCTTGATCACGCCTGTTTGTTGGGCCGTTTTGCCAGTGGTGCGCTGACGACACCATGGGAATATGAGCGGGACGGCGAGGTGGTGCGGGTCGAACCGACCGGCCCATTGATCGTCAGAGTCGGCGGGGCGACCGATCTATCCGTCGACGCGGCGATAGCGGGCACAGGAATCATCTGCATTTTCGAGGATTGGCTGCGTCCGCATTTCGACAGCGGCGCACTTGAGCCCGTCCTCGAGCCGTGGTGGCAGCGCTTTTCAGGACCGTTTCTCTATTATCCCGGCCGGCGTCTGGTGCCTGCGCCGCTCAGGGCATTCATCGACTTCGTCAAGGCATCGGCCAACTGGGTTTGATGTCCGTCGGCGAGCCTCCGCGCCTAGCGTCAGAGCGTGACCTCGGCGTTGTCGCCCATATCCGGTTTGCTGTTTGTGACCGCTGCGGCCGCCATTTTGATATAGCTGATGATGGTGCCGGGGCTATCCCAATATTCAGCCGAAGACGGGGTAACCTTGAGGATGCGGATGGAGGGATCGTCGGGATTGTCCCACCATGCCTTTGCCGGCGTTGCCCACAATTCACGGATCTTTTCGCGGTCGTTCTGCACCTCGGCCGTCCCCGACACGGAAAGATATTTCTGCGCCTTGGTGTCGGCAAAGGCCAGGCAGACGTTCGGCCAGCGGGCGACCTCGTCGTCCTTGGTACTGGCGAGATCAGTCAGAAAATAGACCGCGTTTTCAAGCTGCGCGCTATAGGCGGACATCGGCCGGGCGCGCAGATTGTCACCGTTGCGGGTCGTCAACATGCAGAACCCTATTCGGTCGATTAGTTCCCATACCCGCGTCGCGTCATCCTGCTCGGCCATCGTCATCTCCATTTGTGCGAAAGACGGAGTAACCATCTGCTGAAGCCGATGTTCCCGAGGTTTTAGGTGGCCAACTCCCGGAAGGTGATCGAATAACGCAGCCGATCGACAGGCGGGATGGAATGCTCCCAGAGCGTTCTTGAGGCGCCGGCCATGATATAGGCGGAGCCGGGTTCAAGCACGAGCGATCGCCGCTGCCACTTGTCGCCGTTCCGGCGCCTCAGCCTGAAGGTGCATGACGAAAGCAGGGAGATGCCGACGACGCGGCCGAACACGGATTTATCCCTGTGCCAGCCGATAGGCGCGCCGGGTGCGTATTCCGTCACGAGAGTATGTTCGAGCGCCTCCGGCGCGATATCCGCGAAGCGTGCGGCGATCTCCCGAATGGGGAGCAGCAGTGACGGTATTTCCCCTGCTTTTCTCATGCGCTGACTATCGAAGTCGTATTTCCAGCCGAAGGAGACCGTTCTGCGTTTGCCTTCGAACCCGTGGAAGTCGAAGGCTTTGAACGGCAGGGCCGGTATCGCTTCGAGAACTGAGCGCTGCAGATCGACGGGCACAATATCCTGGGTATATCGGAAACCCTCGGGAAAGCCGTCGTCGGCCGCGCCAAAGAGATCCTTCTGTGCAATCACGGTCACCGCTCGTTCCTCAATGCACGCTCGGGGTTTCCATGACCGTCGCGAAGTCTTCTGCGACCAGTTCGCTGACTGCTATCAGGATTTCCTCTCGCGAAAAGCCCGACGTCAGTGCCCGCTGAATCAGATCCTGCAAATCCGGCTCAACGACATCGAGGCAATCCTCGAGGCGTTCCTCCGAAACGGTGAGGCTATTCAATTCGTCCATTGTCTATCCTTTCGGGAAATATCACCGCTGAGACCGGGGCAGGATTCTAACGCGCGGCCGTCCGATTGGGCCCGACCAGCAGCCCTTCGCGCTGCATCTTCTTGCGTGCAGCCTTTCGCTGCCGGCTGATCGCCTGCGCTTTTTCCCGGACGCGGCGTTCGGACGGTTTCTCATAAGCGCGCCGTTCCTTCATTTCGCGGAACAACCCTTCGCGCTGCATTTTCTTCTTCAAGGCCCTAAGGGCCTGATCGACATTGTTGTCTCTGACGAGTACCTGCATGTCGAATTCTCCTTGTTGGATGATGTGTCGATCGTCTTTCAGCCGAACTGCGACCGCAATCGCAGTCGCTGTGTTTCGTCGTTCGATAGAAATCCTCTGCTGGCCGCAGCCTGCACTATCGTTCGTTATTGGGGTTGCCTGTGGCGCGCCGGCTGACGCACACCGCCGATCCTTTGCGTCCGTTGACGATTGGGCACTGCTTCAGTGACCGATGGGATCGGATTCGGCTCTAGAAATAGGTGGCGGCGATAGGGATTGCAATGGTGTGCAGGCACCATAAGCAGCACCAGAAAAACGCCGCCGTTACCTAGTCGCCGCAGAAGTTCCTTCAAGTTTACCGCGTGTAAATTGCTCCAAATTGCATCAAATTTGATTGAAGCGACGTACGTAATAGTCGTTTTATAAAGCGGCGCCACACGTTATAGGTGAATTTTAACCTTTCGTTAAATAACCCGTTGACTTGTAGTATTAATAGGTTGTTAAAGAAGCCGCTCTCAAAGGTCAAATGGCCCCATAGATATACAATTTTAGGAGAAACTAATGGCTTCGCCGATTCACGCAACTGATGATAGTGCAACATTTCAAGAAACTGACGTAATTTCCGGAAATCTGCTTTCCAACGATTCATCCGATAATGGCCACCTGTTTCTGCGCGCCTTTGATGGCGCCAGCGTTGGCGCCAAGGGCGGCATGAGTCAGGTCACCGAAATTCAGGGTGAGTATGGCACGTTCTTCGTCAAGCCGGACGGCAGCTATACCTATGTTCTGAGCGATGCTGCCAAGATCGGCTTCACCAACGGCGAACTGCTCCAGGAGAAGGTATCGTACAAGATCTCCGACGGCAGCGGCCACACTGACGTTGGCCTTTTCACCCTGAACATTCAGGGCGTCACCCAGGTCAAGCCGATTGCTGTCGACGACGTCTACAGCTTCACCGAAGGCAGCCCCATCGGCGGCAACGTTCTCGACAACGACATTGCCGGCGACAACGGCAAGATGTTCCTGCGTCAGTTCCTGACCAAGCAGGTAGACAGCCACAATGGCGCCGTTACTGATGTTCAGGGCACCTACGGTACGTTCCACGTCAAGGCCGACGGCTCCTTCACCTACGATCTGACGGCCGATCTGGATGCAGGCCAGACCTACACGGAAGTTCTGCGCTACTACAAGATCTCCGACGGCGAAGGCCATACGGACACTGCCAAGGTGACGCTCAACATCCTTGGCACGGACGCTCATCCCGACGGCGTCGGTGTTTGATCCGCAGCAGTAGATCAGCGAGACAAGATGCCCGCCGCGCAATCGGCGGGCTTTGTTGCGCCGCTCTTGACGCCAGCGTTGGCAGACATAACCCTTTTTAGCTAGTTCTTATAAAAGGAAGGCGGGCGTAGTCTCGATGTTCGGAGGACACGCCCTTGACCGAACACATCGAACCCAAGCAAATCGAATCGGACGATCTGACCAAAGTCTGGTCCGTAACCGAGTTCTGCGCTCGCCATCGGATAGATGTCGAGGAGCAAGCGTTGTTGCTCAAACTCTTCGGACCATTCGCGACAGCCTGCGAATTGCTCCATAATGCCAGGCGTGCGCCTCGATACCGATGAGGTCCGCGCTCGCCGACCGGCGATATTCCCCGCTTCCTTAGTCTAGTCGATCTCGACGCCATCTCCGTGGACCGGCAGAAGCGTCGCCCGATCGGGTGACGTTCGTTGTCGCGCTCCTGAGCGATTGGTGAATTCCCCTCCGTCGCTGCAAGCTGGAGCGACCCTCGATGACTTTTCGATCGGACAATCTCCTGAATTGCTCCTCACTCTCTGCACAAAATCTGCAATCCGGCGCGGCATCTTGCCGTCATGAGAAAAAACGACATCCCGCCACGCCTCACATCGCCAGCCTTGCCGGATCGCCTGCGCAAGGACGGGTGGTGGCTGACTGAGGGCCTCTCTGCCGAGGGAAGCTTGGGAAGTACGCTCATCGTGATCGAAAATCGGCGTCTGCGAGAGGAGCACCAATGGACACAGCCGACATCCTGACACAACCGATGCCCATCAGGCGTGGCAACGGCCGGGTCGCCACGTTGCTTGCGCTGGTGGCGCTTGCCGACTTTTTGATCTTTGGCCACGCGCCCGGGATCAATCTTTTCCTCTTTGCGGTCGCCGTTTGCGCAGGCATTCTGTTTGCGTCTCGGAAAACGCCGTCGCCAGCGAAAGCGGCGCTGCTGGTGGGCTTTCTGGTCCTGGCTTCGGCGCCCCTGCTGGAAGCGTCCTCACTCATGGGCGTTGCCTTTTGCGTCGGTGGGCTGATGTCGGTCGCTCTCGTCAGCGCCAAGCTGATGCCTCGTCGGCTAGCAGCTCTGCCGCCAGTGATTCTTCGGTTCGCTCTCGTCATTCCTTTGCGACTTATCGAAAGTATCAAGAAATATGTGGCGACGCCGGGCAGACGCCTCTCCCTCGTCAGCGTTCGTCGGGGCATCGGTCTCTGGATCATGCCTGTCGTTCTCGCAGCGGTCTTCGTGTCTCTCTTTGCGGCTGCCAACCCGCTTATCGAGATCGCGCTGCGGAGCATTGATTTTGGTGTTCTGCTGCAGTTCCTCGATCTTTGGCGGATCGGCTTCTGGTTGATGATCGCCATCGCGGTTTGGGCGATGCTGCGGCCGCGCCTGAAGCGTCGCATTGCGCGGTCACAGGCCAGCAGGGCCTTCATGATAGTGCCCGCCAGAAATGCACTACTCGGCCACGCGTCGCTGCTGCGGTCGCTCGTCCTGTTCAATGCCGTCTTTGCGGTGCAGACACTGCTCGATCTCGTCTATCTCTGGGGCGGCGCGGATCTGCCGGATCACATGAGCCATGCCGAATATGCACATCGCGGCGCATATCCCCTGATTGCGACGGCGCTTCTGGCCGCCGGCTTTGTCCTCGTTGCTATGCGACGCGGCGGCCCCGGCGATTATAGTCCGCTCATCCGCGGCCTTGTCCACGCCTGGATCGCTCAGAACGTCCTTCTCTGCTTGTCATCGATGCTGCGCCTTGGACTTTACGTCGAAGCTTATTCGCTGACGGAACTGCGTGTCGCCGCCGGTCTCTGGATGGGGCTCGTCGCCATCGGTCTCGTGCTCATCCTGCTGCGCATTCTGCTCAACCGATCCAACCAGTGGCTGATCGCCGCCAACCTCGCCTCCCTCGTGACGGTTCTCTACATCAGCGCTTTCATCGATTTCCCGGCATTCATCGCCCGCTTCAATGTCGCTCACAGCCGGGAAACCAGCCAGGAAGGCCCGCCGCTCGACCTGCTTTACCTTTCCTCGCTCGGCCCTTCCGTCATTCCGGCGCTCGATCTTTATCTCAGGGTGCTGCCGGCCCACGTGGTCGACAAGAGGAACGAGGCGCTATCGATCCGCTACGATCTCGCGAAGGATCTGGAGTTGCAGCCGCGCGGTTGGCGTAGCTGGACCTTCCGAGCGGCACGGCTGGAGAGCTATCTTCTGACTGCTGCTACCATTGCAAGATCGAACGAGAACGATAACAACAGGCACGACAAACCAACGCAGGACTGGTGATGGCGCCGCGCATTCTCGTCGTCGATGACGAACCTCACATCCGCGATGTGATCTGTTTCGCCCTTGAACGCGCCGACCTGGCGTCGATGGCAGTGCGCAACGGCACCGAGGCGATGGCGGCCTTCCGCCGCGGCAATATCGATCTGATCATTCTCGATATCGGCATGCCCGGTATGGACGGTCTGGAAGTCTGCCGTCAGATCCGCTCGACTTCAGGACTGCCGATCCTGTTTCTTTCGGCGCGCGATGAGGAGATTGACAGGATATTGGGCCTCGAAATCGGCGGGGACGACTATGTAACGAAGCCCTTTAGCCCGCGTGAACTCGTGGCGCGGGTGAAAGCGATCCTGAAGCGCAGTGGCAATGAGGCGGGGCCTGACAGGCGCCACGCCACGCTCGTCGCCGGCGAGCTAAGCCTGGATCGCGCCGGCAGGACCGTTATGTTCGGCAAGAGCGCTGTTGCGATGACGGCGCTCGAATTCGCCATCCTGGACGCATTGCTGTCACGGCCCAGTATGGTCTTCAGCCGCGAGCAATTGATGGAGGCGGCCTACGGCGCCGGCACCTATGTCGCCGATCGCACGATCGACAGCCATATCCGCAACATCAGGGCCAAATTCGCTGCCGCCGGCGGCTCGGGCGTCATCGCAACGGTTCACGGCATCGGCTTCAAGCTCGGCGGCGACATCGGGAGGAAGGCGTGATGCCGGCGCCGAAGGTCAGGGTGAAATGGCGGCCGCCGCTGGCGCTGATCGTCTATGCGGTGCTTCTCACCGTGATGGCGCTGCCTGTCTTGATCGTCATCTGGTTTCGCGCCACGGAGGCGAGCGCGAACCGAATGGAGCCGGTGGAGATCATCGCCCTAGTTGTCGTTCTCGTGCTGACGCTCGCCGTCGCCTATGTGCTGACGCGCACCATCACCGGTCCCATCGACGCCCTGATCGCCCGGACGGATGAGATCGCCCGCGGCGGCAAGGCAGCAATCCGTCCGCTTGAAAGCTATGGGACGCGGGAGATCGCCGTGTTGTCGCAGAGTTTCCTCGATCTCGCGGGAAAACTGGTCGACCGCACCGAATATGTCCGCTCCTTTGCCGCACATGTGTCCCACGAATTGAAATCGCCGCTGACTGCCATTCGGGGCGCGGCGGAGTTGTTGCGTGACGATGATGCCGAGAGGCCGATGACGAAGGCGCAGCGCCTGCACTTTCTGGACAACATCGTCGCCGACGCTATCCGTCTCGATACGTTGCTGCAGCGGCTGAGGGAACTTGCACAGGCGGAAATGCCGATGACCGGGGGTGGAAGCAGCATTGCAAGCGTCATTCCCTTATTGCGCCAGCGATTTCCTGCCCTTGATATCTTAGGAGCAGGAGATACGGAGGCATTGATTGCGCTTCCAGAGGAGGCCGCCGATATCGTCTTCGCCAACCTTGCCGACAACGCTCTTCAGCACGGCGCCGCGCTGCTTGAATTCACCGTGTCGTCCGATGCCCGAACGGCCCTCATTCATGTCCGTGACGACGGCGGCGGTATTTCCCAGGAAAACCGCGATCGTATTTTTCAGCCGTTCTTCTCGACCCGGCGTGAAGAGGGCGGCACCGGCATGGGCCTCGGAATTGTCCAAGCCATGCTGGGCTCTCACGGCGGCACGATCCGCCTTCGGCCGACGACCGGCGCCGGCGCTGAGTTCGAAATTGCGATACCCTTGCTATCCCAGCGGGCTGAAGGGGGCGCCGTCAGCTTTTCAGATAGCTGACGACGGCGTCGGCGATCATTCCGCGATGGCGTTCGATCGTTTCGCCGTCCGAGAGATTGCGCCGGAAGATCGTGCCGAAGGTGTAGCGGTTCGAGACGCGAAAGAAGCAGAAGGCGCTGATCATCATATGGATGTCGATCGGGTCGGCCTTGCGCCGGAAGACGCCCTGGTCGAATCCGCGCTCCAATATGCCGGCAATGGTTTCGATGACGGAGACGTTGAGATCGCGGATCGCCTCGGAGCGAAGCATATGGGCGGCATGATGGATGTTCTCGATGCTGACGAGGCGGACGAAATCGGGATTGGCCTCGTCGTGATCGAAGGTCGTTGAAATCAGCGTCCGCAGCGCCTCTTCCGGCTCGAGATTGGAGAGATGCAGGTCCGATTCAAGCGAGCGGATCTTGCGGTAGGACTGTTCGAGCACGGCAAGGTAGAGCCCCTCCTTGCTGCCGAAATAATAGTAGATCATACGCTTCGAGGTGCGCGTCTTCTCGGCGATCGCGTCGACGCGGGCGCCAGCGAGCCCATGGGTCGAGAACTCCTCGGTTGCGACGAGCAGGATATCCTCCTTCGTCTGCTGTGGATCATTCTTCCGCCCGTTTTCGCTCCGTTCCGCCATGAACCTGATTATCGCACTTCCTAATCTATTGGTGTGTTTATAGAATTCCGGCTTTCGGCTTCACTCGAAGCAAGTGTCTTCCGTTCCCGTCTTCGCCAGTCTTATTCACGTTGCAGGAATGTTTCAATAGATGCCCGCTTGACATACGAACTAGTTAGTACATTTTAGAGGGGCGGACAGTGGAGGAATTGATCGCGACGCCAATATTTGGTCGGACGTGCTTTCGGCGGTCTGACGATGGTAGGCCGGCAGGAGCAAGGCCACGCTTGGGAGGAGCGAATGACCCGTATCATCGATTTCTATTTCTTTGCGCTGAAGGTGACGATCGCGCTGCTGCTGGCAGGTATGGTCGTGCTGGTTTTCGGCAATGTCGTGCTTCGTTACGCTTTCAACCAGGGCATCACCTCTTCGGAGGAATTGTCGCGCATCTTTTTCATATGGCTGACTTTCCTTGGCGCCGTCGTCGCGATGCGTGAGCATGCCCATCTCGGTGTCGATTCCCTCATCATCCGCCTCCCGAAACCTCTCGCCAAGCTCGCCGTGCTCCTCGGCTATGGAATGATGCTGGTCGCCACCTGGCTGATGATCAGCGGCAGCTGGGCCCAGACGCTGATCAATCTTCACGTCTCGGCCCCGGCGACCGGTATTTCGATGGGCGTCTTCTACGGCGCGGGGCTCGCCTTTGGCGTACCGGCCTTTTTCATCCTTCTCTGGGACGCTTTTGCCATCGTGACAGACCGCATCGACGTGACGACCGCCGGGCTTGTGCGCGACAGCGAGGAACAGGCGGCACTTGAAGATCCCGCGCAGACGGCCTTCCCCGTTCTCAAGCCGAAGCACTGAGGAGCGCGTCATGACTGTCACGATCTTCCTCGGCGCCCTTCTCGGTCCGATGGCGCTCGGCGTTCCGATCGCCTTTGCCCTCATCATCACAGGTGTGGCGCTGATGATGTATCTCGGCATGTTCGATGCGCAGATCGTCGCGCAGAACGTGCTGAACGGCGCCGACAGCTTTCCGCTGATGGCCGTGCCCTTTTTCCTTCTCGCCGGCGAGGTGATGAATACCGGCGGCCTTTCACGCCGCATCGTCAATCTCGCCATGGCGCTGGTCGGCCATATCAGGGGCGGCCTCGGCTTCGTCGCCATCTTCGCGGCCTGTGTGCTGTCGAGTCTTTCCGGATCGGCCGTCGCCGATGCGGCCGCGCTTGGCGCCCTGCTCTTCCCAATGATGCTGAAATCGGGCCATGATCCGGCTCGCGCCGGCGGCCTGCTTGCTTCCGCCTCGATCATCGGCCCGATCATCCCGCCCTCGATCGGCTTCATCCTTTATGGCGTCATCGGCGGAGTCTCGATCACCAAGCTGTTCCTGGCCGGCATTTTCCCAGGCCTGATGATCGGAGCGGCCCTCTGCGTTACCTGGCTGATCGTGGCGCGCAAGGAGCAGTTCGCCCTGCCGCCGAAGCAAAGCGCCGCGGTGCGGATGAAGGCATTCGCCGAGAGCATCTGGGCGCTGATGCTGCCCGTCATCATCATCGTCGGCCTGAAGTTCGGCGTGTTCACGCCAACTGAAGCTGGCGTCGTTGCGGCGGTCTATTCGCTCTTCGTGTCGATGGTCGTCTATCGCGAACTGCCGCCGTCGCGGCTGTTCGAGGTCTTCGTCGCGGCTGCGAAAATCACCTCGGTGGTGATGTTCCTGGTGGCCTGCGCTGCCGTTTCGGCCTGGCTGATCACCGTCGCCGACGTACCCGGCGAACTCGCGTCGCTCGTCGAACCGCTGATGGACAATCAGACACTGCTGCTGCTTGCCGTCATGGTGCTGATCGTCGTCGTCGGTACCGCCATGGACATGACGCCGACGATCCTGGTCATGACGCCGGTGCTGATGCCCATCATCAAGCAGGCGGGAATCGATCCTGTCTATTTCGGCGTGCTGTTCATCATCAATAATTCGATCGGGCTGATAACGCCGCCAGTCGGCACGGTTCTCAACGTCATCTGCGGCGTGTCGAAGCTTTCGATGGAGGATCTGATGAAGGGCGTCATCCCCTTCATGATCGCCGAACTGCTCGTTCTTTTTCTGCTCGTCCTTTTCCCCGCGCTGGTGACCGCCCCGGTCGCCTGGTTCGGGCACTGATTTCGCCGCTGACGGCGATGGAATTTCAACGCGGCCGGAGGGAGATGCCGGCTCTATCCTGGGAGGAAAACATGCTGAACAGATTGACGAAACTGGCGCTGGGACTGGCTCTGCCGATTGCGCTTCTGGCAAGCGGCCCTGCCGTGGCAGAAATCCGCGAGCACAGCCTCAAATTCGCCGCCGCCAACAATAAGGGCCATCCCCAGGTCATGGGCATGGAGAAGTTCGCCGAGCTGGTGAAGGAAAAGAGCGGCGGCAAGATCGAGGTCAAGCTGTTTCCGGGCGGCGTGCTCGGCGGCGACGTCCAGACGGTGTCGGCGCTGCAGGGCGGCGTGATCGAGATGACGGTGCTCAACGCCGGAATTCTCGCCAGCAACGTCAAGCAGTTCGGCGCTGTCGACCTGCCCTTCCTCTTCAACAGCGGCGAAGAGGCCGACAAGGTGATGGACGGCGCCTTCGGCACCGAGCTGATGAAGCAACTGCCCGACACCGGCCTCGTCGGTCTCGGCTATTGGGAACTCGGCTTCCGCAATCTCACCAACAACCGCCATCCCGTCACCAAGCTCGAGGACATCAAGGGCCTGAAGATCCGCACGATCCAGTCGCCGATCCCGATCGAACTCTTCAACAGCCTCGGCGCCAATGCGGTGCCGCTGCCCTATACGGAACTCTATACCGCGCTCGAAACCGGCACCGTCGACGGTCAGGAGAACCCGGCCGCCAACATCATCAACGCCAAGTTCTTCGAAGTGCAGAAGTACATGACGGTCACCCGTCACCAGTACAATCCGCAGATCGTTCTCATCAGCAAGAAGTTCTGGGATGGCCTGAACGATGAGGAAAAGGCGGTCTTCCAGTCGGCGGCGACGGAAGCCCGCGACTATCAGCGCAAGGTGTCCAGGGAGAAGGATGCCAACGCGATCGCGGAAATCAAGAAGACCGGCATGGAAGTCGTCGAGCTCAGCCCGGAAGAAACGCAGAAGATGCGCGACGCCGTCAAGCCGCTGATCGACAAGTTCACCGCTCAGATCGGCGCGGAGACCGTCACGCAGCTCTTCAAGGAGCTCGACACGGTTCGCGGCAAGTAAGCGAATCAGGGCCCGCAGCGATCCTGCGGGCCTTTACCATCATGAGAGAAACGGAACTGACGTATGGCCGAGACACTGCTGAAACCGTTGAAGGCCGGGCTGATCGGCTCCGGTATCCAGGCTTCGCTGACGCCTGCCATGCATATGGAGGAAGGTGCGGCCCAGGGGCTGGACTACGATTATGAGCTGATTGATCTCGTCAAGCTGAATGCCTCGCCTGCCGATCTTTCGCGGCTGGTCGCGGATGCCGAAGAGCGTGGTCTGGCCGGCCTCAACATCACCCATCCCTGCAAGCAGCTCGTCATTGCCCTGCTCGACGAGCTGTCGCCGGAAGCCAGGGCGCTCGGCGCCGTCAACACCGTGGTCCTCAAGGACAGCAGGCGCTTTGGGCATAATACAGACTGGTGGGGCTTCGCCGAAAGCTTCCGGCGCGGGCTACCGCAAGCCGATCTTTCCTCGGCCGTGCAGCTCGGAGCAGGCGGAGCGGGTGTCGCAACCGCCTATGCGATCCTGACGCTCGGCCTGAAGAGGCTGACGATATTCGATCGCGAGCATGAGCGTGCCATCGATCTGGCGGAAACGATGTCCGCGCTCTTTCCCAGTGCGTCGATCGCCGCCGGCAGCGATCTTGCTGTCGCGATGAAGGCGGCTTCCGGCTTGATCCATGCGACGCCGACCGGCATGGCCAAATATCCCGGCACGCCGCTTCCGCCCGAACTTCTGGAAAGGCGGCATTGGGTCGCCGAAATCGTGTACTTCCCCCTGGAGACCGAGCTATTGTGGCAGGCGAGGCAGCGTGGCTGCCGGACGCTCGATGGCGGCGGCATGGCGGTCTTTCAGGCGGTTGGCGCCTTTCGTCTGATCACCGGTAAGGAGCCTGACGCCGGTCGCATGCTCGCGCATTTCAAGACCATGACGACTTAACGCTACCCGCAAGGACCACTGCGATGAAGACATCGATTGCGACTGTTTCGCTGAGCGGCGACCTCCGCGACAAGCTGGAGGCGATCGCCAAGGCCGGCTTCGACGGGGTGGAGATATTCGAGAACGACTTCCTGATCTTCGACGAAAGCCCGAAGGAGGTCGGCCGGATCGTGCACGATCTCGGCATGGAGATCACGCTCTTTCAGCCGTTCCGCGATTTCGAAGGCATGCCCGAGCCGCTGCGCAGCCGCACCTTCGATCGGGCCGAGCGCAAGTTCGACCTCATGCAGGAAATGGGTACCGACCTCGTCCTCGTCTGTTCGAATGTTTCGTCGGCTTCGCTCGGGGGTCTGGACCGGGCGGCGGCCGATTTTCATGAACTCGGCGAGCGCGCCGCCAGACGCGGTCTGCGCGTCGGCTACGAAGCGCTTGCCTGGGGCCGCCACATTCATGATCACCGCGACGCCTGGGAGATCGTCCGGCGGGCCGATCATCCGAATGTCGGCTTGATCCTCGACAGCTTTCACACGCTGTCGAGGAAGATCGACGTCAACTCGATCCGGTCGATCCCGAAGGAAAAGATCTTCATCATTCAGCTTGCCGACGCGCCGGCGATCGACATGGACCTGCTCTATTGGAGCAGGCACTTCCGCAACATGCCTGGTGAAGGCGACTTGCCGGTACTTGATTTCATGAAGGCTGTGGCGGCAACCGGCTATGACGGCTATCTCTCGCTGGAGATCTTCAACGACCAGTTCCGCGGCGGTTCGCCGAACGCGATTGCTGTCGACGGTCGTCGTTCGCTGATCTATCTCGGAGACCAGGTGAAGCGGCAGCAGCCGGAGAGCGCCCTGCCGGTGCCCGCCATGCCGCCACGCGCTGTCGTCGAGGGCATCGCCTTCATCGAGTTCACTGCCGATGAAGACGAGGCGCCGGAACTGGAAGCGCTGTTTGCGAGCCTCGGTTTCCGCAGGGCGGCCAAACACAAGACCAAGCGGGTAACGGTCTTCCGCCAGGGTGCCATTAATCTCGTCGTCAATACCGAGCGGAAAGGTTTTGCCAGCGCCTCCTATGCCGTGCACGGCACTTCGGCCTACGCCGCCGGGCTTATGGTCGACGATGCCAAGGCGGCCTTGCAACGCGCGATGGCGCTCGGCGCCGAACGCTTCGAACAATCGCTCGATGCCGGCGAGATCGAGATGCCGGCGGTGCGTGGTGTCGGTGGCGGCGTCCTCTATTTCCTTGACCGCAAATCCGAGCTTGGCCGCATCTGGGAGATCGAATTCGATGCGATCGAGGATGATGTCGCTCCGCAGCCGGCGGGACTGCAATCGATCGATCATATGGCGCAGACGATGAAATACGAGGCGCTGCTGACCTGGCTGCTGTTCTACACCTCGCTCCTCGAGGCTGAGAAGACGCCGATGGTCGATATCGTCGATCCCTCAGGCATCGTCCGCAGCCAAGTGGTGGAAAATCGGGAAGGTTCTTTGCGTATCACCATGAACGGCGCGGAAAACCGCAATACGCTGGCCGGCCGCTTCATCGCCGAAACTTTCGGCTCCGGCATCCAGCATCTCGCCTTCAGGACCGACGACATCTTCGCCACCGCCGCTGCCCTTGCCGCAAACGGTTTCATATCGCTTACGATTTCGCCGAACTATTATGACGATCTCGAAGCCCGCTTCGGCCTCGACGCCGAATTTGCCGATCGCCTTAAGGCCAACAACATCCTCTACGACCGCGATGATTATGGCGAGTATTTCCAGCTCTACAGCCCGACCTATGGCGAGGGTCTGTTCTTCGAGATCGTCGAGCGGCGCGGCTATCGCGGGTATGGCGCCGCGAACGCCATTTTCAGGATCGCAGCGCTGAGGAAACATCTGAGGCCGGCTGGCCTGCCCCGGGCCTGAGAGGCCTCAGGCCGAGGTTCGCAGCATCAGTTCGGCATTGAGAAGAATGCGGCCCGCCGGTGCGGCGGGCCCCTCCCCTTCGCCGAGCCGTTCGAGCAGCAGTTCGATCGCTAGCCTGCCGATCTCGTTATAGTTCTGCGCAACTGTCGTTATCGGCGGGCAGGCGTATCGGGACAGTGGATGGTCGTCATGTCCGGCGACACGCAGGTCATGGCTGGCGCCGTGGCCAACCTTGAGGCCCTGCTGGAAGGCGGCGGCGATGACGCCGAAAGCGACGCGGTCGTTGGCGCAAAGCACGGTTCGGGTCGGGAAGCCTTGGCCAGACGTCAGGATGCGGGTTGCCTCCTCGAAGCCGAAACGCTCGAAATCCCAGCTCTTGCTATCCGCAAGCTCGACAATGCTGGGCGCCATGCGGAATTGCTCCATCGCCTCCAGGTACGCCGTCTGGCGTGTCAGGGCGTTGGTGTTAACATGTGGCATGCCGAAATAGCAGGGCGGCTCGCCCGAGCGGCAGAGATAATCGACGATCAGGCTGAAACTCTGGCGATTGTTGGTGCCGACGAAGGAAGACGTCTCATCGAGCGGCGAGTCCACATAGATGAGGGGTACGCTGCGGCCGAGCTCGTCGAGCGTCGCATGATGGGACTCGACGCCGAGCGGCGCGATGATCGCGCCGGCGACATTCATCGATTTCAGCGTCTTGATCGCCCGGTCTTCCATCTCGGCCTTGCCGTCCGAGGACAGGACGAAGGCTAGGAAGCCGGTCTCATTGGCGATCAGTTCGATGCGGCGGGTGAGCGCCATGTAAAAGGGATCGGTGGAATTGGGAATGATGACGCCGAGGATGTTGCTGCGCCGGCGGTTGAGATTGACGGCGAATATATTCGGCCGAAATCCCGATTTTTTCAGCGCCTGCTCGATCGTCTCCCGGGTCTTTTGACGCACGGACATCGGATCGCTGAAATATTTGGAGACGGTGGGACGCGACAGGCCGACGAACTCGGAAAAGTCCTCCATGGTTTTGATTGTCTTTCCCACCATCTGATCTCCTGACACGGCACCTCTGACCGTTTCTAGATGACTCATCGCTCAACGAAAAGCGCTCCCCCGACGGAACGGGATAACGGCAATAGTTCGGACCTAGTCAGCTGAAAACTGCACTTTCATCGTTGCCGGATCAGCGGATTTCTTGGTGATGAAAGGCAGCACTTCGCCGAGCGGCAGACGATGGGAAACCAGTGCAGCCATCGCGCCTTTGTCCCTTCGGAGGATGTCGAGGGCCTCAGGGATGTTGCGGTTCAGCGAATGGGAGCCGGAGAAATGGATCTGGCGTCGAAAAAGCTCGAAGGGCGAAATGGAAATGCGCTGGTCCGGTGCGCAGACCCCGAAGACAAGAACCGTACCGCCATCAGTGACGAAGTCGATCATGCCTTCGACGACCCGAGCGATGCCGGTCGCATCGGCGACGAAATCGAAGGCCCAGCGGAGGCCTGAAAGTGCCGCGGATCCTGAGACGGCCGTCTCCAGCCCCAGCTTTTCCGCAAGGGCAAGCCGCCCCTCATTGATATCGGCGACCGTTACCGATGGAACGCCCTTGGCTTTCAGGGACAGCGCCAGCAGCAGCCCGATCGGCCCGGCGCCGAAGACCAATGCGTTTTCCGATCCCGCGGGACCGGCTTGGAGGCCGGCGCTGCCAAGGCCGTTTAAAACGCAGGCGAGCGGTTCGGCGAGCGCGGCGAGGTAGAAGTCGAGGTCGCCGATCTCATACAGATGGTCGGTCCTGACCAGGCTGTATTCGGCAAAACCGCCATTCTCCGTAACGCCATAGGCTTTCAGGTCGCGGCAGAGATTGGTCAGTCCCTTGCGGCAGGCCCGGCACTCTCCGCAGGGAAGATTGGGATCGACGACGACACGCGCCCCAACGACAAGACCGGAGACATCGCCCGCGACCGCCTCGACTACGCCGGCATATTCATGGCAGGGAACCAGAGGGAAGCGACCCTCGCCGTAACGGCCATGGAGGACGTCGATATCGGTATGGCAGAGGCCGGCCGCGCGCACGCGCACCAGCGCATGGCCGGGCCTCAGTTCCGGCAGCGGCAGCGCCGTGGTGACCGCGACGTCCTTTTCGGTATAACAAATGGATTCCATCTCGCTGGCTCCTGGATTGCCTGGCTGCGGGAGAGCGATCAACTCATCCAGTTGCCGCCGTCGACATTGTAGGTCTGGGCGAGAATATAATCGCTATCGGCGGAGGCGAGGAAGACGGCCAGACCCTTGATGTCGTCAGGTGTGGCGAAACGGCCGATCGGAACGGATTTGGCAACCGCGGCCTTTTTCTCGCCCGGCTTCAAGCCCTCCCACTTGGCGAAATGGGCATCGACGACATCCCAATGTTCACCGTCGACAACGCCCGGTGCGATCGCATTGACGTTGATGCCGTATTTCACCAGCGCAAGTGCGGCCGACTGCGTTGCCGAGATGATGGCGGCCTTGGAAGCGCAATAGAGAAGCACCAAGGCTTCGCCGCGACGGCCGGCCTGGCTTGCCATGTTGATGATCTTGCCGCCCCTGCCCCGCTTGATCATGACGTTCGAGACTGCCTTCATCATGAACAGCGGTCCCTTCAGATTGATGGAGAAGACGCGGTCATAACTTTCCTCGGTGATCTCGTTGACCGGTGCCATATCGAAGATGGCGGCATTGTTGATCAGAATGTCGATGCCGCCGAACTCGGCATCGATCGTATTGACGACGGCATCGATCGCAGCAAGATCTGTAACGTCAAGCTGCATTGCCTTGGCTGCGGGGCCGATCGCAACGGCGGATCTCGTCGCCCGTTCGATGTCAATATCGGCGATGACGACTTTGGCTCCCTCCTTCACGAAGGCTTCGGCGAAGCCCAATCCGATGCCGCGTGCCCCGCCGGTAATCAAGGCGATCTTGTCTTTCAGTCTCATGTCTGTCTCCATTCAGCCGGCGTAGAGCCGGAAGATCCACGCGGCGCCCGTCCTGTCTGTTATCGGCTCCGGCAGCCAGAGGGTTCCGGCAGCAGCGCTGCCGGAACCTCTCCGGGAGGAACTCGCGGCAGCGCCCGCGAGCACGAACTCACTTCGGGTAGCCTGCCTTTTTCATGTCGCGCTCGACCTGCTTCTGGGCGTTGTCGAGAGCGGCATCGACGGATTGCTGGCCGGACAATGCCGCACCGATCTGTTGACCGACGATGGTGCCGATGCCCTGGAATTCCGGAATGGCGACGAATTGCACGCCGGTATAAGGAACAGGATCCTTGGTCGGCTTTGCCGGATCGGCCGAAAGGATTGCCTTCAACACGGTATCGGCAAAGGGGGCCGCCTTCTGATATTCGGCCAGAGCGTAAGTGGATTTGCGTGTGCCGGGCGGCACGGCGACCCAGCCTTCCTTCTCACCGACCATCTTCACGTAGTCCTTGGAGGTCGCCCATTTCAGGAAGGATTTAGCCGCATCAAGTTTGGTCGAGGTGGCTGGAATCGCCAGGTTCCATGACCATGACCAGCTCGAGCCGTTGGCGGTGACGGCGACAGGAGCGCGGGTGAAGGCGATCTTGTCGGCGACCTTGCTCTGCTTCGGGTCATAAACGCGGCCGGCGGCCGAGGTCGCATCGATCCACATTGCGCAATGGCCGGTCGAAAACAGCGCCTGGTTTTCGTTAAAACCGTTACCGATCGCGCCAGGAGGACCGTATTTGGTCATTAGATCGACGTAGTCGGTGACGGCTTTCTTCCAGGGCTCGGAATTGATCTGCGGTTTCCAATCCATGTCGAACCAGCGCCCGCCATACGAGTTGATCATCGTGCCGAGGAACGCCATGTTCTCGCCCCAGCCGGGCTTGCCGCGCAAGCAGATGCCGTATTGTTCCTTGGACTTGTCGGTCAGCTTGGCCGCATATTCCTTGATCTGGTCATAGGTTGGCTCATCCGGCATCTTGATGCCAGCAGCGTCGAAGAGATCCTTGCGATAGAGCGTGAACGAACTTTCCGTATAGAAGGGCACGGCATAGAGCTTGCCGTCGACGGTCAGGCCTGTCTTGATCGGGGCGAGCAGGTCGTCATAGTCGTAGTCGTCGCCGAGGTCGCCAACGGGTGCGAGCCAGCCCTGCTTGCCCCAGATCGGCGCTTCGTAACCGCCGATCGTGATGATGTCGTACTGGCCGCTCTTCGTCGCAATATCGGTGGTTACCTTCTGGCGCAGGACGTTTTCCTCCAGAACCACCCAGTTGAGCTTGTTGCCGGTCTCCTTTTCCCATTCCGGCGACAGTTTCTGCATGATGATCATGTCGCCATTGTTGACGGTGGCGATCGTCAGTTCCTCGGCGCCCGCCATCCCGGCGGTGAGCGCGAGGCAGGCGACGGATGCAGAAAAGATGCAAATGATCTTGCTCATGATTTCCTCCTCCACGATGTCACGCATAATATTACATGCGTAAACTTTGTATCCGCTTCTCAAGATCTGTTGTCAAGCGCGTTCCGCTCACTTATTCTTCTGCTGGATAGAAGCAACAGACGTGCAAGTCCAGCAGCGTTGCGTCATTTTGCAATGCACTGGAATCAAAAATAAGTTTCTGCGGTGCAACACAAATATTGCCGTACGTAAACTAATTCTTGACGAACTATGGAACGGCGCGATAGGGCGGGATGGCGCGGAAGCGCAGGCATTGATCGGCCCGCATGAAGGAGATTGCAGATGCCGTCACGTCCCAAGGCACTTGCGCCAGAGGCGCTCGGACCGACGATCACAATTGGCGAAATTCTGGTGGAGATCATGGCGGCCACGGTCGGCGCCGGCTTCCTCGAGCCGCAATCGCTAACCGGGCCCTATCCGAGTGGCGCGCCGGCCATTTTCATCGATCAGGTCGCGCGCATGGGCGGTGCCAGCGGCATCATCGCCAGCGTCGGCAAGGATGATTTCGGTCGGCTGAACATCGAACGCCTGCGACGGGACGGCGTCGACGTCTCTGCCGTCGCCGTTAAAGAGGACTGGCCGACCGGCAGCGCATTCGTCCGCTATCGATCCGACGGGGCCCGCGATTTCGTCTTCAATATCGCCAGGTCCGCTGCCGGTCAGATCGCTCTGACGCCTGCGGCCGAGGCGCTCGTCGAGCGCGCCGGCCATGTGCACGTCATGGGAACGGCTCTTTCCATTCCCGGCGCCCGCGAGGTGATTCTCGACGCTATCGAGATGGTGCGCGCCCGCGGCGGATCGGTGTCTCTGGATCCCAATCTCCGTAAGGAGCTGCTGACGGATCATGGCGTCCTGGAAAGTTTCGACAAGGTGATGGCCGCAGCCGATCTGTTGCTGCCATCAGGCGACGAGCTTTTCACCGCCGCTGGAGTAACTGACGAGGCCGGGGCTGTCGCAAAGTTGCTGGAAAGCGGTATCGGTGAAATCGTCCTCAAACGGGGCGAACAGGGCGCGTCCTTCTTCGGCCGCGATCTCGCGCGCGTTGATTGCGCCGCTTTTGCGGTCGACGAGATCGATCCGACCGGCGCCGGGGATTGCTTCGGCGCTGCCTACCTCACCTGTCGCCGTAAGGGCATGACCCCGGAGGCAGCCCTCCTCCATGCCAATGCAGCCGGCGCCCGCAATGTGACCCGGCTGGGCCCGATGGAAGGCGTTTCCACCCTTGCCGAACTGACGGCCTTCATCGCTGAGACCCCGAGGAGATAGACGATGGACCGGATTTTGACCCGTCTTGCAACTGCGCGGCGCGAAGGCACCCCCTTCGGCATTACCTCCGTCTGCTCCGCCCATCCCCTCGTCCTCAAGGCCGCCATCCGGCGGGCGGTGCGCGACGGCCGGCCGGTCCTGATCGAGGCGACCTGCAATCAGGTCAACCATCTCGGCGGCTATACCGGCATGACGCCGGAAGGCTTCATCGGCTTTGCCGAGCGCATTGCTACCGAGGAAGGGCTCGACCGTTCGCGGATGATCTTCGGGGGTGATCACCTAGGTCCCAATCCGTGGCGCAAGGAAAAGCCGGAGGCCGCACTCGATAAGGCCGAGGCGATGGTCGAAGCTTACGTCCGAGCCGGGTTCGGCAAGATCCATCTCGATGCATCGATGGGCTGTGCCGGCGAGCCGGCCGCGCTCGACGACCGGACCATCGCCGAGCGCGCCGCCCGACTGGCGCAGGTGAGCGAAAGGACCGCGAAGGCGATCGGCGGGCCGCTGCCGCTTTATATTCTCGGCACCGAGGTTCCGGTGCCGGGCGGCGCCGACCATGCCCTCGAAGAACTCCAGCCGACCACGCCGGAGGCTGCCCGGGCGACGATCGCCATTCATCGCGAGATCTTTTCGCAGGCGGGATTGGAAGACGCCTTTTCCCGCGTCATCGCTTTCGTCGTCCAGCCGGGCGTCGAATTCGGCAGCGAGAACGTAATCGGCTACAGGCCCGAACTTGCGACTGAATTGACCGCACTTCTCGACGAGGAACCGCAATTCGTCTTCGAAGCTCATTCCACGGATTATCAGACGCGCGATGCGCTGAGGCGGCTGGTGCAGGACGGCTTTCCGATCCTGAAGGTCGGCCCCGGCCTGACCTTTGCGTTGCGCGAGGCCGCCTATGCGCTTGATTTGATCGCCACCGAAATGGTGCCCGGTTATGGCGACAGGCCGCTCGCCGCCGCGATGGAGGCGGTGATGTTGTCGGCGCCCGGCGACTGGCAGGCCCATTATCACGGTGACGCCACCGCCCTGCGCTTGCAACGGCACTATAGCTACAGCGACCGCATCCGCTACTATTGGAATAGGCCCGAGGCCGACCGGTCTTTCGAGAAGCTGCTCGGCGCGCTGCGTGGCAAGACCATTCCGGAAACGCTGCTTCACCAATTCCTGCCGCAGCTTTCTGCGGCCGAAGCCGGCGATCCCGAGAATATTCTGATTTCAGCGGTCGATCGCGTTCTTGCCGACTATCAGAGCGCCTGCGGCAGGCCAATCTGAGCGGCGCGACGTCGTCTAGGCGAGCGGATCAATTTCCAGGCTCCATCACTGTCAACGCAGCCTGCGCGATGACATCTGCGATGCGTTCGGACAGCGCTGGGTCGGAGACGGCGCGCGCCAAGGTAACGCCGCCGCTCAGCATGGCGAGCAGCAGGATCGCCCGATCCTCGCGCCGCGGGTCGGATTGGCCCTGTATCGCACCCTCTTGCAGGCCGGCGGCGACTTCCTCGACGAGGCGTTTGATCTCTTCCGTATAGGCGTTTCGCGTTTCATCGTCCGCGCGCATCACGTCGGGGGAAAGGCTCGGCAGAGCGCAGCTCTCATCCAACTCGCAGGTCCTTTTATAGCCGAGATAGTAGCCGACGAATGTCGTCAGCCAGTCTTTCGGTTGATTGGCTTTCAGCGCCGCAATTCCCTGCCGCAGTTCTTCGAGGCCCGCCAGCACGGCTGTGCGAAAGGCTTCGCCCTTTGACTTGAAGTGTCCGTAGAATGCGCCGTTGGTCACGCCCGCTGCCTTGGTCAACGCATCAATACCGGCACCGCCATAGCCTTCCTTTCTGAAAATCTGCCCGGCCGCCGCGATGACTCGCATTCGGGTCTCTTGCTTGTGTTCGGCACTGTAACGCATGGAATACCCTCATTTGGAGTGATCACTCTTTATACCTTGCTAAGAGAGTGATCAGTGTGTATGCATAAAGAGTGATCGGTATATATCAGAAACGGTCACGATCCAAAATAGGGAAATATGCGATGCCCATTACACTCACCGTGCCGCAAGGCATGCTTTCGCAGCAAGCACAGGCGCAAGTCTTTGCCGGACTGACCAACGCGTTGCTTGATGTTGCCGATTTGACCGGCAATGCTTTCATGACCGCCAATATCGTCGGCACCATCAACGTGCTGCCGCGCGAACATGTGCTTGCCGGGGGAGCGCCAGTTGCCGCTGCGTTCATCGAACTCAAGCTGCCCGAGATCGCACTGGCGAGCGCTGAAGCAAAACAGGCTTTCTTCGAAAAAGCGGCCGATGTGGTCGAACGGGCCGCGGAGGGCCGGCTGAAGCGCGAGCATATATGGTCCAATATCGTCTATGCGCCTGAGGGGGCCTGGGGTATCGCCGGCCGCAGCTACAACAACGCCGAGTTTGTCGGCGCCATCCAGGGCGCGGCTACCGCCTCGTAACGATCG
Organism: Rhizobium sp. CNPSo 3670; assembly: GCF_057784555.1. Taxonomy (NCBI): domain Bacteria; kingdom Pseudomonadati; phylum Pseudomonadota; class Alphaproteobacteria; order Hyphomicrobiales; family Rhizobiaceae; genus Rhizobium; species Rhizobium sp. CNPSo 3670. Next base: position 116,658 of record NZ_JBXSOL010000009.1, on the reverse strand, counting down.
ACCCATGCGCGGAAATCTCTGACCTGATGCAAGACCGGACCGGCGACAACAATGAGTCGCGGTCCGGCACCACCACGGAGCCAAGCGATGCAGCTTGCCAACTATCTGTTCTTTTCCTCCGGCTGCGAGGAGGCGCTCGGCTTTTATGCCGAATGCGGGCTCGGGCATGTCACGCAGTTGAAGCGGCACGGCGCAGACGGAATGCCTATTGCCAGTGAAACCATGCGGGGCAAGGTTATGCATGCTCGCTTCGAAGGACCTGGCATTATGTTTTTCGCCTCGGACAATCATGATGCCGAGCCGATGCGCGGCTCCGCCCATATGCTGATCATGGACGACCATGACAGGACTGACAGGCTTTTCGCCCGGCTGGCCGAAGGCGGTGAGATAACGACACCCCTCGCCGTGCAGCCGTGGGGGAGTTACTACGGCAAGTTCACCGATCGCTTTGGTGTTCAGTGGATGCTCGATTGCTTGGCGTGAGCATGGGCTGACCATGAGCAATTGTGGTTCGCCGACCAAGCAGCTGCGGCCCCTTCCCTATCCGATCTCCGTCCATTATCGTGTTGTATAGCCACCATCGATGACCAGCACTTCGCCGGTAACATAGCTTGCCGCGGCCGAGCAGAGGAACAAGGCTGCACCCGCCACCTCCTCCGGCTGCCCGACACGGTCCATCGGCGTCATGCTGCGCCAGGTCGGGAACCAGTCGGGATTGGCGATGCCGCCGCGCGACATATCGGTCTCGATATAGCCGGGCGCAATGGCATTGACGCGGATGTTCTCGGAGGCGACCTCGCTTGCCAGGCTCTTCGTCATCATGTGGACCGCCGCTTTGGAGGCGTTGTAGGCGACCTGGTTCTGCGGAATGTTGGATATGATGCCGGAGATCGAGCCGATATTGAGGATAACGCCGCCGCCCTGGCGCCGCATCGGTGCAAGTGCTGCGCGGCAGGCGCGGAAGACGGCATCGACATTGACGGTCATGATCTCGCGCCAGATGGCATCGGAGAATTCCCCACTGTCGCCATGAATGGCGATACCGGCATTGTTGACGAGGATATCGAGCCGGCCCGCCCGTGAGAGGGTCTCAGTGACGAGCGCATCGGCGGCATTATCTTTCATCATGTCGGCGGCGACGAAATCGCAATCGACCCCGGCTTTGGCCAGCCGCTCGTCCGCCGCCGCGTTGCGGTTTCTTCCGCTGATGAAGATTTTGGCGCCCGCCTCCCCCAGTGCTTCGGCGATCGCCAGGCCGATGCCGCGCGTGCCGCCGGTCACCAGCGCCACCTGTCCGTCCAGGCGAAATCTGTCGAAGATCATGGCCGTTTCCTTTCTCTGGCTACTAGGGGGCCGGCGCATCGCTCAGATGTCGGTGCTCTGCGGTAGAATGACGAGGTCACGGATGGTGACGTTGCGTGGGCGCGTGAGCATGAAGAGCACCGCTTCGGCCACTTCTTTGGGCTCCATCAAGCCACCGGCGGCAAGTGCCTCGTCGAGCTTCTCCTGCGGCCAATCGCTGAGAAGGGCGGTCACGACAGGGCCGGGTGCTACGGCGCCGACCCGCAAGCCGTGCTTGGCGACCTGTCGCCTGAGGGTATGGACGAAGGCCTGGACCGCATGTTTGGAAGCCGTATAGATCGGCTCCCATACCACCGGGATCATCCCGGCGACCGAACTCGTCAGAATGACATCGCCGGTCTTGCGTTCGACCATATGCGGCAGGACGGCGTGCACCGAACGGAAGGCAGCGTTGATGTTCAGGTTGAGCATGCGATCCCAGGCGTCGGGGTCGCCGTCAAGCACTTCGCCGCCGATGTAGGAGCCGGCATTGGCGTGGAAAATGTCCAGCTGGCCCGCTTTCTCCAGGATAGCAGGCATCATTTGCCCCACGCTTTTAGGGTCCAGAAGATCGATGACCAGGGGAATAGCCTGTTCGCCGAGCTTCGAGCAGACATCTCTCAATGCTTCTTCGTTGCGGTCGATCAGCGCGACCCGCGCGCCTGATGCAAGCATGGTCCTGGCGCACTCCAGGCCAATACCCGACGCGGCCCCGGTAACAGCCGCGACTTTTCCAGACAGATCCTGTCCCATTTTCTTCCTCTGCTTTCCTGTTGATTAGGCCCGGCCGTGCGAAATACGCGATCGGCGTGCCAGCGAGTCCACGATGACGGCGACGGCAAGAACGGCCCCCGTGATCATGTAACGAAGCGATGACGACAGATCGAGGAGCGTCAGACCGCTCGCGATCGACTGAATGACGATGATGCCGAGAAGGGCCGAGTAGGCACTGCCGCGTCCGCCGAACAGGCTGGTGCCGCCGATGACCGCCGCAGCGATGGCGTTGAGATTGACGTCGCCGGTGCCGGCCTGCTGACTGGCCGTCGCCAATCGCGCCGCCGAGAGCACGCCGCCGGTCGCGGCCAGCAGGGCGCACATGACGAAGGCGCTGGCATAGATACGCGGCACATTGATGCCGGAGCGGCGGGCCGCCTCCCTGTTGCCGCCGACGGCATGCATGGAGCGCCCCCATTTCGTGCGGGTCAGCGCATAATTCATAGCCGCGACGAGGCCGACGAAAAGGCCGAACATCCAGGGAATTCCGCGCGACTGGTTGAGATAGAAGGCTACCGCTTCCAGGGCAACAGTGATCACGACGGCGCGCAGAAGCAGTCCGCTGACGGATTTCGACGACAGCCCGGCGGCCCGCCGCCGCGCCGCGGTGCGGTAGCTGGAGAAAAAATACGCAATGCCGGCAAGCGCAATGAGCGTATAGGAGACCGGATCCGGCATGACCATTATCTGCCCGAAATTCACGAGCCACGAGCCATAGGTCAGATTGATCGAGCCGGTCGCTCCGAGAATATAGAGCTGCAGCCCGAGAACGGCGAGCAGTCCCGACAGGGTAGAGACGAAGCTCGGCATGCCGAAGCGGTTGAAGAGGAAGGAGTAAAGTGATCCGATCAAGGCGCCGACCGCCATTGCGGCAAGTATGGCCAGTACCACCGGCCAGCCCTGGTTGATCCAGAAGACGCCGACCAGCGCCGAGGCGAAGCCGCTGACTGAACCGACGGACAGATCGATTTCGCCGACCATCAGGATGCAGACGATGCCGAGCGAGATGACGCCGACCGTCGAACAATCGAACAGCATGTTGACGAGGTTGGCGCTGGAGAGAAACACCGGATTGAGCGCCTGGAACACCGTCCAGATGATCACCAAGCCGATGATGACAGGCAGCGAGCCGAGGTCACCGGAGCGGATACGATCCCAGAAGGCGCGGACCCACCCGGCAAGGCTATCGTCATGGCGTACTCTTTCGTCACGCCGATCGAGGAGAACAGGTGCTGCCGGTTCGTTCTCAATGGTCTTCATCATGCCCTGCCCTCCTCGTTCTCTTGGCTTTGCGCCTTGCGACGCATAGCGCGGCGGGAGACGGAGTTGTTGGATGCGCCGGTAATCGCGCTGACGAGCTCTTCGTTCGATGCGTCGGGCATGAAGGTGCCGTTGTTTCGCCCGAGCCGGAGCACGACGATACGGTCGGCAACAGCCCGCACATCCTCCATGTTATGGCTGATCATGATAACGCCGAGGCCGCGCTCGCGCACGCGCTCGATCAGATCCAGCACCTCGGCCGTCTGAGCAACGCCGAGTGCGGCGGTGGGTTCGTCGAGCATGATTAGTTTCGGTTCGAGCAACAGCGACCGGGCGATCGCCACGGTCTGACGCTGGCCCCCGGAAAGCGAGGCGACGGGCTCGCGCACGCTTGGGATCCGCGCGGAAAGTTCGTTCAGCAGCTTCCAGGCGCGGATCTCCATCGCGACCTCGTCGAGCTGGATGGGATTGAGCTCCTTGCCGAGAAAGATATTGGCGACGACGTCGAGATTCTCACAAAGAGCCAAATCCTGAAAGACGGTCGCAATGCCGAGATTGAGCGCAGCGCTTGGGCTCGACAGATCTGCCTGTTTTCCCTCGAACAGGATGGTGCCCGCGGTCGGCTGGTGCACGCCCGCCAGAATCTTGACCAGCGTTGATTTGCCGGCGCCATTGTCGCCCACAAGCGCCACGACTTCGCCGGCGTGCACGTCGAGCTCGATATCGGTCAGCGCCGACACCGCTCCGAAATTCTTCGAAATCCCACGCAGGCTGAGGACGGGCTGGCGGGGATCAAATTGATGTGAGATTTCAGACATCGCCTGATCTTTCGGAAAAGCGAAAAAGGAAGCGCGGCCGATGTCGGACGCGCTTCCGTTGGATTTACTTGATGATGCCGAGCTTCTTGCAGCCCTCGGCGTAACGGCCGGTGCAGAGCTCTTCGGCAGTGTTGATCTTCTTGTCGATGATCTCGGCCTTCAAATTCTCGGCAGTGACGACGGCCGGCACGAAAAGCTGCGCCGGCGTGTCGTAGAGCGTCATCTCGGCCTTGATCGTTTCGCCTGCCAGGAGCTTTACGGCGACGTCGGCTGCGGCGGCGGCGACGATTTCGCTCGGCTTGGAGATCGTGTTGTACTGATCCCCTGATATGATGAGCTGCAGCGCCGCGATCGTCGCGTCGTTGCCGGTCACCGGCGGCACGGGATCGACACCGGCGGCCTTGAAGGCTGCGATGGCACCACCGCCGGTGCCGTCATTAGCAGCGACGACGCCGACGATCTGCTTGCCGAAGCGGGTGATCTGTCCGGCGGCCCATTGCTGCGCATTCGCCGGCTGCCAGTTCGGCGTATCGAATTCAGCAAGCGTCTTGTATCCACCGCTCGCCAGACCCTCGTGAATGCCGTCCTTGATCAGGCCGGCAGCAGCATCGGTCGGCGAACCGTTGATCTGCAGAATACCGCCGCTGTCCGTTGGCACGTTCTTCGCCTTCAGATGCTTGACGAGCGATTCCGCAATCGCCTTGCCGATCGCCTTGTTGTCGAAGGAGACATAGAAATCGGCCTTGCCGGTCGGAATCGGGCGGTCATAGGCAATGACCTTGACGCCCTGGCTTTGGGCGAGCTGGACAAGAGATGCGGCCGCCGCCGAATCCACCGGATCCAGCACGATAACCTTGGCACCCTGGGTGATGGCCGAATTGAATTGTTGCTGCTGTTTGGCAATATCGGCATCGGCATTCTGATAGATGACCTTGCACGACGCGCAAAGCTTCTTCATTTCGGCGACGAAGCCCGGATGGTCGTGCTCTTCATAACGGGTCGAGCCTTGGTCGGGCATGAGGAACGCGACGGTCGCATCCGCAACCGCGCTTTGTGCAAAGGCGGAAGTTCCCCCGAGCAAGGACAACATAAGTGCCGCGGCGCCTGCCGCTTTCGTCGAAAATTTCGTCATTTCCATCTCCTCCCATTGGAAAAAATCGTGTAGTCGGTGATTGCAGTGATCTGCTGTGCCGTTCGGCTGAACGAGCGGCGTGCCTGCCCCGGCGGTTTGCTGTTTCTGAGGACAAGCGTCTCCTCTCGCGAGCCGCTCCTCGCGCGCTCACGTTCAAGCCTGCGTCAGTTTTGTTCCTCCTCCTTGTCCTCCCTATTGCCGTCTTCGACGGACCTTATGCCGCCTTCGCCACGTTGATATTGTCGCCCAACAATCGCCGGAAGCGGGACGGCGTCATGCCTTTTTCCGCGAGAAACTGGCGGTTGAAGTTGGACAGATTGTTGAAGCCGACCTCGAAGCAGATGTCTGTGATCGACGCATGGTCGTCGCTCATCAGGATCTGGCAGGCGAGATTGATGCGTAGGCGTTTCACATATTGCACGAGCGACATGCCGGTATGGCGGCGGAAAGCGCGTGAGAAGGCGCCTGTGGACTGTCCGGCGATCGCAGCGAGATCGGTTTCGTCGAAGGATTTCGTCAGATTTTCTCTGATATAAGCGAGCGCCTTGTTGATGCCGGCCGACATATAGCCCGAGGGATCGGGCAGATAGCTGGGGCTTGCGAGAAGCTGGGCGTCCTGCGCCCGGCTGAGCAGCCCGACGATCATCATGAAGAGCTCGATACGGCGTACGCCCTGAGCCTGCTGCACCTCGTTCATTAGCGGCGCCACCTCCCCGCTGGTCTCAGTGCCGAAGAGCACGCCCCGGCGGGATGCTTCGAGGACCGGCTCGAAGGGACCGAGCTCGGGCAGCACTTTCATTGTGTCGCTGATAAAATTCTCGCTGAACTGGATGAGCTGGCATCGAAGCGGAATGCTCGATCCCTTCGGGACGTCGCTGATCCAGTTGTGAGGAAGATTGGGGCCAGCCAGCACCAGATTGCCCGGTTCGAACTCGCCGATGAAATCGCCGACGAAAAAGCGTCCTGTTGTCGCCACGACGAGATGCAGTTCATATTCCGGATGAAAATGCCAGCGAACGGTGTGATAAGGATAGCCATGCGCCTTCGCTGCGAAGGATTCGCCCGGTCTGATCTGAACGACTTCCAAGTCAGGTTCCATCGCTTCCTCCTCCGGGTGCGGTTCTACGTCCGCCTGCCAAATTTTCTTCTGGCTCTATTATTAAGGCGAGTGTAGTGGGCTCGCTTCATGCCCGCCACCACGATTCCAGGCCAAAACCGATACTTTTTTGATGATTAACGCTACGCAGGCGGCGCAAAGACGACGGCAATCTGCCTTTGGGATCGTCCGAGACTGATCTCAGGCGGCCAGGGCGGCAATCACATTTCTGACCAGCGCAGCCGAAGACAGCCGGCCCGTGGCGCAGCTCGGGGCGCCGATGGCCCCGACGCGAATGGAAACTCCGCCGCGCGCATTGGCGATCGCAAACATCGACTCGTCCGTCAAATCATCGCCGATGGTGATGGGAACGCGGTTCTTGAAAGGATCGGACTGGAAAAAGCGTTCCAGCGCGTCGCCCTTGCTCGACCGTGCCGGTCGCAGCTCGAACACCCTTTTACCGAGCTGCAACGCCCAGTTCGGCCCGGCCAGCTCGGCATAGTGATGCATGCGCTCCTCGAGCACTTTTTCATATTCGGGCGCCAGTCGGTAGTGCGCGGCAACGGCGGCGCCTTTATCCTCTATCAGAACTCCCGGATAGTGTTCGGCTTCGGCGGTCAATGCATGTTTCAGCGCCTGGAACTCGGGCGTCGGCTCGACGGTATGCATCCCGGCGGCGCTCCTGATCTCGGCGCCGTGCAGGCCTGCGGTTGGAAATGCAAAGGGTTTGAACAGCTCGTCTGCATAGGCAAGCGAGCGCCCAGTGACCAGTGCCAAGGCGCCGCCGAGCTTGTTCGAAAGGCGATGAAGGTGTCCGGGCAGGTCCTCTGGGACCTCAATTGCGTCCGGCGTAGGCGCAAGATTGAGCAGCGTTCCGTCGATGTCGAGAAACATCGCCCAGTGCTCCGGTTCCCCCAGCACCAATGAAAGCATTTCCTGCGTAGTGGTGTCGTCCTGCACGGCATTCTCCAAACTCTGCAATCATTGAAGCTAGGTCGCCCGCCGGCAAGGACAAGATGACGTGGCCGGCAAGGGAACATCCAAAGGCGGGTCAGCGTTTAATCTCGCCGCCCGTTCAAGCACTCGTGCCGTAAAGGTAAATTGATGGCCAGAAGCAGCTCCAAGAATAGCGAGGAGATCACCGCGCCGTTGGCGCATGGCGCGACTGTATTGCCGCTGGTGACGATCGACGACTACAACAATGAACTGCGTGACAAGAACGGCTTTGTTGGCGACAACGCCAACAAGAAGACCTTCCAGCAGAAGCTCGACGATTGGAGAAAACACGTCCGCAAATTCGGAGATGACCCGATCGGCAAGGTTGCGACAGCAAAGCTTTCCAAGAAAAAGATCGAGTCTCTGCTGAAAGGGGACGATATGGAGGCCGCCGCACTGGTCCTGGGGGCGGTGGAGGACTTCGCGAAGGACTTTGCCGAGGTCATCGGCAAGTTCCTCAAGGACGAGCGCTGGTTCAAGACGGAGCGCATCGTCGTCGGCGGCGGCTTCAGGCAAAGCCGCTTCGGGGAGCTGGCAATCGCCAGGACCATGGTTCTTCTCAAGGCGGCGGGCATCAATATCGAGGTCACCCCAATCGTCCACCATCCCGACGAGGCGGGACTGATCGGCTCCGTCCACCTCATGCCGCCCTGGATGTTCAAGGGTTACAAAGCGATGCTCGCCGTCGATATCGGCGGCACGAATGTCCGTGCCGGCGTCGTTGAGTTCGGAAAGGAAAAAAGCCCCCATTTTGCAGATGCGGGCGTCTGGGAATCGACCATCTGGCGCCACGCCGACGACGAACCGAGCCGCAGTGCGACGGTGGAAAGAATGGCGGCGATGCTACAGGAATTGATTGACAAGGCAGAAAAGGCCAATCTGAAGCCGGCTCCGATCATCGGCATCGGCTGTCCCGGCATCATCAAGGCAGACGGCTCGATCGAACGCGGTGGACAGAACCTGCCAGGCGGCAATTGGGAAAGCGACAACTTCAACCTTCCCGCAGCACTGATGAAGGCCATTCCCTCGATCGCCGATCACAGCACCTTCGTGATGATGCACAATGACGCCGTCGTGCAGGGCTTGTCGCAGATCCCTTTCATGGAGGACGTGTCGAGATGGGCGGTGCTGACCATCGGCACGGGATTGGGCAATGCGCATTTTACCAATCGCGAGGGATTGAAAGCGCGATGACCCTGCCACGACGGGGAAGCTTTCGGCAAAGCAATGATCATGTCACCCCCCGCACAACCATCGGCCGACGCCGCGTCGCCTTATGGTAAATAACAGGTAAACAACGAAGAATTTGGTAGACGGAAGCAAAGGCGCGCATAAGTTCCGCTAGAAAGAGTGCCGGTTTCAGCAGAGACAGGTCCCGTGCGGCCTTGAACCCGATGATAGCCGTGCCGATGTGATTCGCATAGCGCAGGGCAAACCTCACATCCATTGCGCTTAATGTCCGTCACGCCAGCTGTTCCTATCTGCAGCTGACTGCGAACTCGGTTGATTGGTTCATCGCGCCGACATTCGGCTGGCTCACTCGTAGTAGATGTCGTGCAGGCATCACACTGCCGCGCCCGGCAGCGGCGGCGCAACTCAATCGCGGACGCAAGTCGCGACTCTTGGCAATGCGTATGGCCCGAATAGAACCCGGTTCGGCGCGTCTGTCGAGCATGCCGCGCATCGTCGTTGTCCCAAGCGTATCTCGGGAGTAATGCCTAGTTTAGCCCCTGCCCTTTTCTGCCACAACTGCAAAAGATGGTGATAACATCGGCGGGCGGTTCTCCGCGCATTCAAATTGCGCTTATCTCCACGTCACGCAAGCTCATATGCAGACGAAAGATATAAGATGAACTTCAAGGGAATAAGCGCTCCGATCAATGCAGGCCGTCTCGAACAAATGCTCGGCCTTGCCTCGTCACGCCGCGATCCGGAATCCCAAGATGCAAATGGCAAGGCTTCCCACGTCGAGCCCGTCCGCGGGTTGGAGGTCGAGAGCCTTTGCCGTCCGTCTCCTATAAATAAGAACGCCATCTGCCTGATCCGGTCTGTACCAAGCGGCGGCGGTTACTCCACTGAGTCGGCGAAGGCCTCGACGTCGGTCGAGTAGTCCTGGCGATAGGTCGGTGGCTTCGGCCGATGCGGTGTCGCCACCATTGTCAGCTGACAATCGCGCTAAGATTCCGGAATTCCACGTAATTTTTTCGAGGAATTCGGTTTGTTATATATTGGCTAACCAAGAAATCGCTTGACGGAATCGCCAGACTCACGATCATTTGCGCAAAATTGCCCGATTTATCAGGATTTGCGTGAATGCCGACCAAGGCCGCGATTGTTGAGAAAGCCAGAAGAGCGAGTCAAGTCTCGATCGACGAAACGATTGCGCAGGACTCGACGATGCTCAGCAGCCAGCTCCAGGTTCTGTTCGAGCGGTTATTTTCGCCCGATGCCCGCAAATCGCTGCGACGGTTCAGCAGCACCGAGGCCGCCAAGCTGCTCGGCGTCACCGACAGCTATGTTCGCCACCTCACGGCCCAGATGGAAAGCATCAATCCCGAAAAGACGGCGGCCGGCCGCCGCGTCTTCTCGCTCGAAGAAATCCATGCGATGCGCCAGCATCTGGGGCGCACCAAACCCTCCTATCTGCCGACGCGCCGGCCGGGCGACCATCTCCAGGTCATCGCCGTTACCAATTTTAAAGGCGGATCCGGCAAGACGACAACGTCAATCCATCTGGCGCAGTTCCTCGCACTGCGCGGCTATCGTGTGCTTGCCGTCGACCTCGACCCGCAGGCGTCGATGTCGGCGATGCTCGGATATCAGCCGGAGTTCGATGTCGGTGAAAACGAGACACTCTACGGCGCTATCAAATATGACGAGACGCGCCGCGACGTGGCCGACATCGTCCGCCAGACCTATTTCCCCGGCCTCGATCTCATTCCGGGTAATCTCGAACTGCACGAGTTCGAGCATGATACCCCGAAGGCGCTGGCCGACAGCAATCGCGACGACAAGGACATGTTCTTCATGCGGGTCGGCAATGCATTGCATTCGCTGGAACAGAGCTACGACGTCGTCATCATCGATTGCCCCCCTACCCTCGGCTTTCTGACGCTGTCTGCTCTCTGCGCTGCGACTGCCGTGCTGATCACCGTGCATCCACAGATGCTCGACGTGGCGTCGATGAACCAGTTCCTGACGATGACCTCCGATCTTCTGGCCGTCGTCAAGCAGGCAGGCGGCAATCTCGAATATGACTGGATGCGCTACCTGATCACCCGTTATGAGTCCAATGACGGTCCGCAGGCGCAGATTGTCGCCTTCCTGCGCAGTTTGTTCGGCGAGCGCGTATTGACCTCGATGATGGTGAAGTCAACGGCGGTTTCGGATGCAGGCCTGTCCAAGCAGACGATCTACGAGGCGGGCCGCGAGACGATGCATCGCCAGACCTATGACCGCGGCGTCGAATCCGTCGACAGCGTCAATGCCGAGGTCGAGCAACTCATCCGCAGTGCATGGAGCAGGACATGAGCCCCAAAGGTCGCGATATCCTGAAGAGCATGGTCGGCGCCGTCGAGCCGGCACGACCGGAGGCGCCAAGCGCGCCGCCGCCGCATCGGCCATCGGGCGCGGTCAAGGCGATGAACCTGTCGCTTGGCCGGCTGGGTGAGGAAGCCGCGGCCGCCAAGGCCTTGCGTGAGTCCCTCGCCTCTGGCGACAAAGTGCTGGAGATTGATCCGGCTGTCGTCGAAATGTCATTTATCCGCGACCGCATCCCGGTCGACAAGGATCCTGAGTTCGAGCGATTGAAGCAGTCGATTCGGGAAAGCGGACAGCAGGTTCCGATTCTTGTGCGTCCGGACCCGATAAAGGCTGGGTATTACCAGGCCGCCTATGGCCACCGGCGCTTGCGTGCAGCCGCGGAGATAGGTGTTCCCGTCAAGGCCGTGGTGCGCAAGCTCACGGATGAACAGCTGATTCTCGCGCAGGGTCAGGAGAACGGCCCGCGTGTCGACTTGAGCTTCATCGAACGGGCGTTGTTTGCGCGACGCATGGATGAACATGGCTTCAGTCGCGACATGATTGCTCAGGCGCTGGCGACGGATAAACCGGAAACGTCACGGCTGCTGCAGGTGGCGCAGACGATCGATGCGGAGATCATTCTTGCCATCGGACCGGCGCCGAAGGTAGGACGCCCCCGCTGGTTGGCCTTTGCCGATAAATTCAAGGAGGCGGGCGGGCGGAAGAAGGCGCAGGCGGCAATCGCTGCCGCTGCTTTCCCAACACTGGAGAGCAATAGCCGCTTCGATGTCATCTGGAAGGCACTGGAGGAGAAGGGCTCGCCGCAGCGGGTCGAGCAGACGCTTCGGACGCAAGGCGGCGGGACGCTTGCTTCGGTGAGCCGCTCGGGAAAAACCTTTCGCATCACCGTCAAATCGGCGGCATTTTCGGAATTCCTGGCTCGGCGGCTGGCGGGCCTCGCCGCCGAATTCGAAGAGGAAAATGAGGGAAAATGAAGCAGTTAGACTGATTGTCAGCTGACAATTGAACAGGAGATAACGCGCAAAAGAAAAAAGCCCCCGAACGTCACCGTCACGGAAGCTTTCCTCGTAGTCTTGAACACCTCCGAGAATCGCACTTCCGAGAATCGCTGTCAAGAGTTTTTGGCGCCGTTCAGGCGAGCGGATTTCTTTTGCCTCATTGAGGTGGAAGAGATGGAAACCGGAAGTATAACGACGCCCTTCGGGCGGCGGTCGATGACGCTTGGAATGCTCGCAAACCAGGTCATGGCAGGTGAGATCACGCCTGATCAGTCGGTCGATAAATGGAAACTGTTTCGCGCGCTGTGCGAAGCAAAGCCGCTGCTCGGCATCACCGATCGCGCGCTGGCGGTGCTCAATGCTTTGTTGAGCTTTTATCCGAAGAACGAGCTGGCCCAGGAAAACGGCTTGATCGTCTTCCCCTCGAATATCCAGCTGTCCCTCCGAACACATGGCATGGCCGAACAGACGGTGCGGCGCCATCTTGCCGCACTTGTCGAGGCGGGGCTTCTGTTGCGCAAGGACAGTCCTAATGGCAAGCGCTATGTCCGCAGGGACAGGGCAGGGGAGGTCAACGAGGCCTTCGGCTTCTCGCTGGCGCCGCTGCTTGCTCGCGCCGAGGAGATCGAGCAGCTCGCCGCCGAGGTAATGGCTGAGCGCTTGCATGTCCAGCGCCTGCGCGAACGCATCACCCTTTGCCGCCGTGATATCGCAAAGCTGATCGAAGCGGCTGTCGACGAAGACGTCGAGGGGGATTGGCAGGGGCTATATCGGGAATTTCGGGACCTGGTCGAAGGCCTGCCGAGGTCGCCGACGACAGCGCAGCTCGAGCATTTGCTCGATGAATTGACAGCGCTTCGGGCAGATATCCTTAACCGGTTGGAGACTCGGATTAAATCGACGAAACAAAGCGGCAATGCCTGTCACTTCGAGCGTCACATACAGAATTCAAACCCCGAATCCACCTCTGAATTTGAACCAAGCTTCGGAACGAAGCAGGGCGCAATGCCGGAGCAAGACCACGGGCGTGGGGCCGTGCTGTTGGAAAGGGGGAGAGATGCAACGGCTCATCCGATCGGACACGAGCGGCAAAGTCGACGGGTGGGCGGCGGCGATGATTCCGGCGGCCTGAAATCCTTCCCGCTTGGCCTGGTTCTGCAGGCCTGCCCGGAAATCCTGGCCTACGGGCCGGGTGGCGTGATCCGCAACTGGCGCGACCTGATGAGCGCCGCCGTCACGGTTCGGTCAATGCTCGGCGTCAGCCCGTCAGCCTATGAGGAGGCGGCAAGTGTGATGGGGGCGGAAAACGCCGCGACCGTGATGGCATGCATCCTGGAACGCGGGGGCCACATCAATTCAGCCGGCGGATATCTTCGCGACCTGACGCGGCGAAGCGAAAAGGGAGAATTCGCGATCGGTTCGATGCTGATGGCGCTCTTGCGGGCGAATGCGCCAGCCGGCCGAAAGGCTGGATAGATCTTAGGCGGTCGGGTGGACGCCGGCGAGTCTGTTGAAACGGGGGAGGGACGGTGTGCTGGATTTCAGCGGATAAGTCTTCGCTCGAGGAAGGCCTGCATGTCGCGGCGTCCGTCCACCACGCAATAGACGACGACGTCGGTGCCCATGATGCGATAGATCATACGCCAGGGTGTGTGGTGCAGTTCCCGGTAGTCGGAGATGCCGATGCTGGCCAGTTCCTTTGGGATATTTCCGCGGGCGGGGAATTCTTCGAGATTGGCACAGGCGTTCTCGATTTCCGTCAGGATGCGCTCCGCCGTCTCGGAGCCGTCGCGACCGGTGATGAAACGATAGAGATCCTCGACATCGCGCTCCGCGTCTTCGGCGAAAAGAACACGATAAGGCATCAGGACTGGCTGTCGGCCAGACGCTTGCGAATGCGCGCGAAGGATTCTGCAGCAGGGCGCGTCTTGCCTTCCTCGACTTGCCGATTGGTAAGCGCCAGCACCTTCAGGAGCGCCAAGGTCTCCTGCGTTTCTTCATACTGGCCTACATCCTGAAGGATCGCCTTTGCCTCGCCGTGAAGGGTAATGACGACAGGCTGCGGGTTGTCCTTCAGCGTCCGGATGATTTCTGGCGCATGCGCCTTGAGATAGCTGATCGGCTTGACCTGTTCTGACAGCTTCATGCGGTTATTCCTTTCGACCAGAATATAGATCACAAAATGGTCGATTGGAAGAGCTCGGCCGGCGATCCCAGCACGCCACCGTGGCTTTCAGGCGCGCCTGCTTTTTTCCACTCGGTGGCTCTGAAAGAGAATGTCATTTCTTATAATGAACGTTGTCTACTGATTTTATAGATTAAGTTTTGCAACCACTGAGTGGATCGGCGGGTCATGACCTACTTCCTCAGCCTTCTCGACAAAAGCCCGATCGAACAGGGCCTTTCCGCTGCCGATGCGCTGAGGGCGACGGTAAAGATTGCAGCCCGCGCCGAGGAACTTGGATATCACCGTTTCTGGGTCGCTGAACACCACAACATGTCTAATCTGGCGAGCTCCGCGCCGGAGGCGCTGATCGCCTATCTTCTTGCTAGGACCTCGAAGATCCGCGTTGGCTCCGGCGGGGTCATGCTGCAGCATTACAGCGCCTACAAGGTTGCCGAGACCTTCAATCTATTGGCCTCGCTTGCGCCTGGCCGCGTCGATCTTGGCGTCGGAAAGGCGCCGGGTGGCTTTCCGCTATCGACACGGGCCCTGCAGCTAGCTGTCGATCCGTCCAGGAAGCCGGATTTTGCGAGCCAGCTTTCCGACCTCAATACCTATCTCGCCGCAGATCCCAATAGCGACGGCGCGCAGGCGACCCCTTTGCCGCCGATGGCTCCTGAACGTTTCCTGCTCGGCGCTAGCGTCGAGAGCGCGAGACTCGCAGCCGAGAAGGGCTGGGAACTCGTCTTCGCCGGCCACCTGAACGGTGATCCTGACAATCTCAACAAGACGTTCGAGGCCTATGAGCAGGCATCCGGCGGTAAGCGCCCGATCCTCGCGCTCGCAGCCTTTGCCGCCGAAAGCGAGGAATATGCCCGTGAGTGCGTCGGCAATCTGCGCATCGTCAAGGTGTTCCTGCCGAACGGCCAGACCGTCAATGTTGGCAGTGAAGAGCAGGCGGCCGAATTTGCCCGCCAAGCCGGCGTCACCGATTACCGTATCGAGGAGAAGGTGCCGAGCGTGCTCCACGGCACGGCCAAGCAGATCCGCAAAGAATTGGACGAGCTTCACCGCCGCTACGGCGTCAAGGAGTTCGTGCTCGACACGCCGGCGCTTTCAACCGCCGACCGCCTTGCCTCCATCGAGCTGCTCGCCGCTGAGCGGATTTCCCTCGTCGCTTGACCCGTTCCAAGGAGGATTGATCCCATGGTTCAAAAACACGTCACGTTCGGCATTATGCTGCAGGGGCCTGGCGGCCATATGAATGCCTGGAAACATCCGAGCGTCCCGGCCGATGCCAGCGTCAATTTCGACTTCTTCGTCGACACCGCGCGCAAGGCGGAGGCAGCCGGCATCGCCTTCGCCTTTGTCGCCGACGGACTCTATATCAACGAGCAGTCGATCCCGCATTTCCTCAACCGGTTCGAGCCGATCGCCATTCTCTCGGCGTTGGCGGCTTCGACCTCGAAGATCGGGCTTGTCGGCACGGTCTCGACCTCCTACAGCGATCCCTTCACCATCGCTCGCCAGTTCGCCTCGATCGATCTCATCAGCGGCGGCAGGGCAGGGTGGAACGCGGTGACCTCACCTCTCGAAGGTTCGGGGCGCAATTACAGCCGCGAGCATCCCGAACACGAGCTGCGCTACGAGATCGCCGAGGATTATATCGATGCGATCAAGGGCCTCTGGGATTCCTGGGACGACGATGCTTTCGTGCGCAATCGCGAGACCGGCGTGTTTGTCGACAAGACGAAGATGCACCGCCTCAATCACAAGGGCCGCTTCTTCCGCATCGAGGGGCCGCTCAACATCGGTCGTTCGAAGCAGGGTCAGCCCGTCGTCTTCCAGGCCGGCGCTTCTGATTCCGGCATCAGACTGGCCGGCAAGCATGCCGATGCCGTCTTCACCAATGGCGGGCCGTTTGAAGAGGCTCAGGCCTTCTATCGCCAGCTCAAGGACAGCGTGATTGCACATGGCCGCAGTGCTGCGGAGGTCGGTGTCTATCCGGGCATCGGGCCGATCGTCGGCGCGACGACTGATGAGGCGGAAGCCAAGTACCAGGCGATCCGCAACCTCGTTACGATCGAGGAGGCGCTTCTCTATCTCGGCCGCTTCTTCGATCACCATGATTTCAGCGTCTATCCGCTCGACGAAGCGTTCCCCGAACTCGGCGATATCGGCAGGAACAATTTCCGCGCTACCACCGATCGTATCAAAAGGACGGCGCGGGAAAAGGCGCTGACACTCCGCCAGGTCGCGCTCGATGTAGCGACGCCGCGCACCGCCTTCATCGGCACCGCCGAGCATATCGCAGAAGAAATCATCCGCTGGGTGGATCATGGCGCCGCTGACGGCTTCATCCTGGGCTTTCCCGTCATTGCCGAGGGCTTCGACGATTTTGCCAGATACGTCCTGCCGATCCTCACCGAGCGCGGCTATTTCGATCCTGTCCTCAGGGGCGCGACGCTGCGCGACCATCTGGGCCTAGCCTTCCGTCAAAGCCGCTATGCGACCGCGGCGGAGGAGTTCGAACGCGGAAAGGCAGTCGGCGCCTGAGGCGCCGGCGAACCCGCCATGGATGTCATCGCTCAGAACCCGCGCAGCAATGATCCGGTCGAGAAGGGCATCGCCCGCTATCTCGATGAGATCATCGCGCTACGACATGATCTGCACCAATATCCCGAGCTTGCGTTCCAGGAACTGAGGACCAGCAAGCTCGTTGCTTCCCGCCTTTCCTCCTGGGGCTACGAGGTGGCGACGGGCATCGCCGGTACCGGCATCGTCGCCACCCTCAGACGTGGCGAAGGCAAGAAGCAGGTCGGCATTCGGGCCGATATGGATGCACTGCCGATCGAGGAGGCCACCGACCTTGCCTATGCCAGCAGCAATCCCGGCGTCATGCATGCCTGCGGCCATGACGGGCATATTTCAATCCTGCTTGCCGCCGCCCGCTATCTCGCCGAAAGCGGCAATTTCAGCGGCACACTCAGGCTGATCTTCCAGCCGGCCGAAGAGATCGGCGCCGGCGCCCGTAAGATGATTTCGGAAGGGCTGTTCGAACGCTTTCCTGTCGATGCGGTCTTCGGTTTGCACAACTGGCCGGGTGTCCCGGCAGGCCAGTTCGGCTTCGTCACAGGCCCCGCCATGGCCTCGGTCGACCAGGCGGTGATCAGGATCGTCGGCAAAGGTGGCCACGGCGCGGAACCTCACCGCGCCGTCGACCCGGTATTGGCTTCAGCCTCCTTCATCACTGCGCTTCAGAGCGTCGTCTCGCGCAATGTCGATCCGCAGGACATGGCGGTCGCCACCGTCGGTTCAATCCATGCGGGCTCCGCCTCGAACGTGATCCCGGAAAGCGTGGAGATGAAACTCACCATGCGGGCCTTCAGCGAGACGGTTCGCCAGCTATTGCAGGAGCGCATTCCAGCCCTTGCCCGGGCCCAGGCCGAAAGCTTCGGCGCGGAAGCGGACGTGAATTATCGGCTCGGCTTTCCGGCGCTGGTCAACCATGCCAAGGAGACGGCATTTGCTCGCGACGTCGCCTATGACGCTCTCGGCCTTGCTGCGATCGAGAAGGATTTCCGGCCGAGAACCGCGAGCGAGGATTTCGCCTTCATGCTGCAGGCCAATCCCGGCAGCTACCTCTTCGTCGGTAATGGCGACAGCGCTCCTCTCCACAGCGCCCACTACGATTTCAACGACGCGATCATTGCGCCCGCCGCCCGCTATTGGGTCCGGCTCGCAGAAACTTTCCTCACTGAAGACAACGGGTGATGAGCGATATGAGCGATACGTTTCTCTATACGAGCCCTCTTGATCTGCGCGCCAAGCCGCTGATCGATGAACTGATCCACGAATATGACAGCCGCTACGGCACCTATTTCAATGCCGAAGGCGCCGCAGCCGAATTGAACCGGTATCCTCCTGAAGCTTTTGCGCCGCCCCACGGAAACTTCCTGCTGTTGATCCGCAACGGCGAAACCGTCGGCGGGGGCGCCTTCAAGCATTACGACGATCGCACGGCCGAGTTCAAACGCATCTGGACACGTTCGGATCTGCGCCGTCAGGGACTCGCTCGCAAGGTTCTGGTGGAGCTGGAGCTTCAGGCCGCCCGCCAAGGTTATAGCAGGATCTATCTGACGACTGGTTTCCGCCAGCCGGAGGCCGTCGGACTTTATCTGAACTATGGCTACACCGCGCTCTTCGACACGGCGGCCGATCCCGAGATCTACAAGAGCCTGCCCTTCGAGAAGGACATCACCCATCTCGTCGTGCCGGCTTTCGAAAGCGAACCGCGCCTGAAAGTGGCCGGCTGAAATCTCTGAAACGGCAAGTCAGACAATCATAAAAGGGAAATGAGAATGGAACTGACGACGGATTTTGCGGGCCTTGAGCCCGGCAGCAGGACGGCAGAACCCAGGCAGGACACTTCCCGTTACCGCATCGTCCCGGCCCGCCATCCCGAGCGGTTGGCCGGCACGGTATTCGCGGCCATCGTCATCGTCTCGGTGCTTTATTCCATCTTCACCAATCCACGCTGGGGTTGGGGCGTCTTTGCCGAATGGTTTTTCGCCGAGCCCGTGCTCGTCGGCCTTGGCAGGACGCTGCTCCTGACTGCGCTCGCCGCCGTTTCGGGTTCCATCCTCGGAACGGCTCTGGCGCTCGCTCGCGTTTCAAAGTCGCCGCTGCTGTCAGGCCTTTCCTGGGGCTACATCTGGCTACTGCGCTCGATTCCCATGATCGTGCTGCTGTTGATATTGAACAATCTCGGCTATCTCTACGAAACGATCAGGATCGGCGTTCCCTTCACCGACACGCTGCTGTTCGACTACCCCACCGTACAATTGCTGACGCCCTTTGCTGCCGCTTATCTCGGCCTCACGCTCAACCAGTCGGCCTTCTTCGCCGAGATCGTTCGCGGCGGCATTCTGTCGGTGGATCATGGGCAGCTGGAGGCCGCCGCCGCGCTTGGTCTGCCGCGCCGCCGCCAGGCCTTCCGCATCGTGCTGCCGCAAGCCATGCGCTCCATCCTGCCGACCGGCTTCAACGAACTCATCGGTTTGGCGAAAAGCACCTCCGTGGTCTATGTGCTGGCGCTGCCGGAGCTTTTTTATACCGTCCAGGTGATCTATCGCCGTAATCTCGAAGTCATTCCGCTGCTGATGGTCGCAACCGTCTGGTATTTGATCATCATGACCGTGCTCTCGGTCGCCCAGCACTATATCGAGCGCTATTTCTCCAAGGGCGCCGTGCGCAATCCGACGCCGCTGCCCTTCCAGGCATTCCTGGAGCGCTTCCGCCGACCGTTGCCGGCCCTCGACAACACGACCGATAGGACACGCAATCTCAGTTTTCATGACGCCACGGCACTGCGGACAGGCGGTGCGGTGCGCATCCATGGTATCTCCAAAAGCTTCGGTTCGCTGAAGGTGCTCGACGACGTCGAGCTCAACCTGGCGGCGGGCAGCGTGACCGCCATCCTGGGTCCTTCCGGATCGGGAAAGTCGACCCTGCTGCGCTCCATCAACCACCTGGAGCGTGTCGACGAGGGATTCATCTCGGTCGACGGCGATTTCGTCGGCTACAGCAGGAAAGGCGATACGCTCTATGAGCTCAAGGAAAAGGATATCCTCAAGCGCCGTGCCGATATCGGCATGGTCTTCCAGAGCTTCAACCTCTTCCCGCATCTGACCGTTCTCGAAAACTTGATCGAGGCGCCGATCCAGGTCCGCGACATCGGCCGTGAAGAGGCCGTGCAGCTGGCGCAGGAGCTTCTCGCCCGCGTCGGCCTCAGCGACAAGATCAACGCCTATCCGCGCCAACTCTCCGGCGGCCAGCAGCAGCGCGTCGCGATCGCCCGGGCATTGGCGCTCCGCCCCAAGGTGCTGCTGTTCGACGAGCCGACCTCCGCACTCGATCCCGAACTGGTCGGCGAAGTGCTCGACGTCATCAAGGAGCTGGCCCGCACCGGCACGACGCTCGTCATCGTCACCCATGAAATCGGTTTTGCCCGCGAGGTCGCCGACACCGTCGTCTTCATGGAAAGCGGCCGTATTCTTGAGGCCGGCCCGCCGGCCCGGATTTTCACCCAGGCCGAGCATCCCCGCACACGCGAGTTCCTCGCAAAGGTTCTCTAGCGTCGACAGCGCTGGCGAAGGCCGGGCTGCGACGGGCTGCTCTGGTCGAATGACAACAAGCACAATCTTAAGATGAAACGGAGAAGGGCATGACATTTACTGATAGAGTAAAGCTTTTGATAGCAGGAGCCGTCACCATTGGTGCGATCGGTTTCGGCTCCGCTCAGGCGCAGCAGAAGTTCGATCTCAGCCCCGAACAGCCGAACCGGCTGCGGGTGGAAAAGAACGAGAAGCGCATTGCGGAAATCAAGGACTTCAAGTTCGTCGAAAACGGCGTCTTCACCGTCGGAATCAGCACGAGCGGCAATCTGCCGCTGCACGACTATGCCTCCGATTCCAAGACCGTCATCGGCTATGACGTCGACCTCGCGCAGGCGATCGCCGACAGTTTGGGCTTGAAGCTCAATCTCGTGTCCGTCGCATGGGCGGATTGGCCGCTCGGGCTCACCTCCGGCAAGTTCGACGCGGTGATATCGAACGTGACGGTCACGGAAGAGCGTAAGGAAAAGTTCGATTTCTCGACCTACCGCAAGGATGAGCTCGGTTTCTACGTCAGAGCCGATAACCCGATCACTTCGATCAAGGAGCCGAAGGATATTGCCGGTCTGAAGGTCATCACCGATGCTGGCACCAACCAGGAGAAGATCCTGCTGGAGTGGGATCGGAGGAACGTTGCGGCCGGCCTGAAGCCGATCGAGGTGCAATATTACGATGACGACGCGGTCAAGGATCTCGCCGTCCAGTCCGCGAGGGCCGACGCTGTCTTCAGCGTCAACGCGACCCAGGCCTATGCTGCTGGCATCAACGGCAAGACCAAGCTCGTCGGCACGGTCAGCGGCGGTTGGCCGATCACCGCCGAGATTGCCGTCACCACGCGCAAGGGCAGCGGCCTTGCCGCGCCGGTCACCGATGTCGTCAACGACCTGATCGCCAGCGGCGCCTATAAGAAGATCCTCGATACCTGGAATCTCGGTCCTGAGGCGATCGACAAGGCCCAAACCAACCCACCCGGCCTGCCGAAGAGCGGTTCGTAATAGTCGGCTTACGGACCGGCATCTCGCCGGTCCGTCTCTGCCTTTCTATGCAAACGGAGACATATCGAGCGTGACGACCTTTCCAGCAATCCGTACCCTCTTCCTCACAGCGCTGACGGCAATCTTGACAGGGCTCGGCGCAGCACATGCCTCCGATGAATTCGACTTGAGCCCGCAGCAGCCGGCCAGGCTTCATGCCGCCAGGAACGATGCGGCCGTCGCCGCGATCCCGAAGGATTTCAAGTTCGTCACGCCTGGCAAATTCACCATCGCCGTCAGCCCCGGCGGTCCGCCGCTTGCCACCTATGCCACCAAGACCGTGGTGGGGGCCGATCCCGACTATGCCTATGCCATCGCCGATAGCCTCGGCCTGACGCTGGAGATCGTGCCGGTCGCCTGGATCGACTGGCCGCTCGGGCTTACCTCGGGCAAATATGATGCCGTCATCTCCAATGTCGGTGTGACCGAGCAGCGCAAGGAGAAGTTTGATTTCTCCACCTACCGTCAGGGCATGCACGGTTTCTTCGTGAAATCGGACAGACCCATCACCTCGATCAAGGAGCCGAAGGATGCAGCGGGCCTCAGGATCATCGTCGGCGCCGGCACCAATCAGGAGCGAATCCTGGTGAAGTGGAGCGAAGAGGACGTCGCCGCCGGCCTGAAGCCGATCGAGCTGCAGTATTACGACGACGAGGCGGCGAGCCTGCTTGCGCTTCGTTCCGGCCGGGCAGATGTCATCGTCCAGCCGCATGCCCAGCTCGTCTTCATCGCCGCGCGGGACAAGAACATCAGGCGGGTCGGCACACTGAGCGCCGGCTGGCCGGATCGTTCCGATGTCGCGATCGCCACCCGCAAGGGAAGCGGTCTCGCCGATGCGCTGACCATCGCCACCAACGGCCTGATCAAGGACGGCACCTATACCAAAATCCTCGAGCACTGGCATCTTTCCGAGGAAGCCTTGCCGGCATCCGAGACCAACCCGCCCGGCCTGCCGAAATATTGAATGGAAGGCATGACATGAGCGGCCGCACTATATCCATCAGCCATATAGGCTTCCTCACCCCCGGCAATTATCCCGACGATGATCCCTTGTCGGGATTGGAGCAGACGCTCCAGCAACTGCAATATGGGGAGGTGTTGGGCTTCGACAGCGCCTGGGTCCGCCAGCGGCATCTGGAGCCGGGGATTTCTTCAGCGAGCGCCTTCCTGGCGGCGGCCACACAGCGCACCAGCCGGATCGAGCTTGGAACGGCGGTCATCCCGATCGGTTATGAAAGCCCTTACCGGCTGGCCGAAGACCTTGCCACCGTCGATATTCTCTCGCGCGGGCGGCTGAACATCGGCGTCAGTGCCGGCCGGCCGCTGCATGCCGAACTGATCGGCCCGCTCGCCTTCGACGGCGATTGGACGCGTTACGATTTCTCGCATGATCGCGTGCTGCGCTTCGCCGATAATCTGCGCGGCGTCTATCTCGGAGATGATGAAACCTTCATCAAGACGCCCTTCGGCCCGCAGCGGCCGCGCCTGCAGCCTTTTGCCAAAGGTTTGATCGACCGCATCTGGTATGGCGGCGGGTCGCAGCGCTCGGCCGAATGGGCCGGCCGCAATGGCTTCAACCTATTGACCGGCAACGTCATAACCGGGGAGGGGACCGACGATTTCTTCGCCGCTCAGTCCCGGCTCATTAAAACCTATCGCGCCTCTGGTACTGAGCGCCGTATCGCGCTCGGCCGCGTCATCGTGCCTTTCGACAGCGCCGATGCGGCCACACGCCGCCGTTACCGCGACTATGCCGACGGCCGCCATCAGCGGACGCTCTCGCCGCAAGGCGACCGGCGAACCTTGTTCGCCCGGGATATCGTCGGCACGTCGGAGGAGATATTGGAGCGGCTATTTTCAGATCCGATTCTGCCCGAGGTCAGCGAACTGAGGCTGGAACTCCCCTACGAGTTCGAGCATGAGCAATATCGCCAGATCCTCCACGATTTCGTGACAACGATCGCACCCGCGCTCGGATGGAAAGCGCAAGCCGGAATTCGCGCCGCTTCCTAAATCTCGCCAAACCGATGATCTGGGCCATTCGATGGCTGAACAATCACTCTACGAGGAACATTCATCAGTGACCAAAACGGTAGAATACTTCTTTTCAATCGGCTCTCCCTGGTCATACATTGGTTTCGATGCCTTTACCGAGCTGGCGGCGCAGAACGACGTCCTCATCACTCCCTATTTGACGACGGTGGTCGAGGAAAACGGCGGCATCTTTTCGCGCAACCGCCCGGAAATCCGCCGCGCTTACTGGACTCGGGATCTCAAACGCTGGGCCCGTGTGCGCGGCAAGGAATTGTTCCTCGAGCATCGCCCCGAGCTTAGCGACCCAACACCGGCGTCCCTCTTCGTGATTGCGGCCTATCTCGACGGGCAGGACTGGATCGGCGTGGCCCGTGCTCTGCAGCATGCCTTCTGGAGCGAGGCGAAGGATATAGGCAAGGCGGATGTGCGCGAGGCGATCGTTAACGCCGCCGGTTTCAATGGCGCCGTGCTGCTCAGGCGCCAGGCAGACGACGATGTTCAGAACAAATGGTCGGCCGACCGCGTGCATGCGCGCGACAGCGGCGTCTTCGGCTTCCCGACCTACGTCCATGACGGCGAACTCTATTGGGGGCAGGACAATCTGCCTTTTCTCGAACGTCATCTCCGCGGCGACAGGCCTTAGAGACGGATTTTTTCAGAGAAGTCTATAAAATAGATGGTCTTTGTTCCCTGCCTTTGATGGCCTCCGCTAGATTGGCTTCGTTGATGGGGAAAATTGCACGCATGCCCGACAGGATTTCACAGGCGGCCGGAGCCATTCCGCCGCTTTCGCCGGAATGGCCGACCGTCATTCTTGCGCTCGTCATCCATGGTGGATTTCTTGCGCTCACCTGGTGGTGGCAATCATTGCCGGCGATCGTGACCGTCTTCGCAGGCGGCTGGCTGATTGCCTGGCACGGTTCCCTCCAGCACGAGGTTATCCATGGCCATCCGACCGGAAAGCGATGGATAAACGACGCGATCGGGTCGATACCGCTGTCGCTCTGGCTGCCGTATCCGATCTATAGGGAAAGCCATCTGGAGCATCATCGCGACGAATATCTGACCGATCCGATCGAGGATCCTGAATCGTCCTATTTCACCAAGGCCGCCTGGCAACAGCTCGGCGCGGCCGGCAGGCTGCTGGCGCGGTGGAACACTACACTGTTCGGCCGTTTGACCATCGGCCCTGCGGTGATGCTGTTGAGTTTCCTTGGGCAGGAATGGCGACTGATATGGGCGAACGAACCGGGAAGGCGACGGATATGGGCGGTGCACGGTGCAGGCGTCGCCGCCGTCCTTGTCTGGGCGACGGTCCTCTGTGGCGTGCCGGTCTGGCTTTATCTCGGTTTCGTCTATGTCGGCGCAGCGATGACGCGGCTCAGATCCTATGCCGAGCACAGATATGCCGAAAGCCATCAGGAACGCACCGCCATCGTCGAAAACAGCCACCTCTTCGGCTTGCTGTTCCTCTATAACAATCTGCACGTCCTCCATCATCGCCGGCCCGGAATTTCCTGGTATCGCCTTCCCAAGATCTATCGCCACAATCGCGAAACGCTCGTGCGCTCCAATGGCGGGCTTGTCTATGACGGCTATTGGGACATTGCCCGTCGCTTCCTCCTGAAGCCGCACGACGATCCGACGCACCCCCGTCATTCATAGAGCCGCGCTCCCGGTGCAGCGAGGGCGCGCTCGTCATGGCACGCGCGCTTGACCGTGAGCTGCCGGGAAGGGCGAAGCGCCTGCCGCGCCGTTGGGCAAGTATAACGGATAGAATTCTGTTATATTGTCTATGTTGCGCAGTCCTGCCGCAACCATTCCATTCTATTGGAGGAAAAGATAAAGGAAGAATTTTTTATATTGTTTGCTGCAAATGGTTCTTTTATCTCCCGCTTCATCGAAACGCGAAACGCCGCTATTTACCGGAGAGAGACGATGAACCCCGCCATGAACATGATGCCGATGATGAACAACATGATGAACCCGATGATGGGTGGCATGATGCCGATGATGTCGGGCATGCCCATGATGCCGATGATGAATGGCGCGATGATGCCGATGATGATGATGATGGGCTCGATGAAGTGCACCATGACGGCAGAAGGCATGGTCTGCGAAATGAAGCCGATGGAAGGCATGGACAAGGACATGTTCATGGAATGCTGCAAGCGCATGATGTCCATGATGTCGGGCGGCATGCCCGTCATGATGAATTGCGGCGGCATGATGATGTGCTGCATGATGGCGGCATGAGCCATCCGCCTCCAGCGCACCTGCAAGATGCGCCCAAAGAAATGACCGAAAGCCTCCGGAGACGGGGGCTTTTTGCGTCAGACGCGAACGTCTTCGAGATAGGTCGTCACCAGGTAGAGAATCGCCTCCGTTCCGGTCATGTTTCGGTAGAGGTGAGGCACGTCAGCATCGAAAATGACGGCGTCGCCTTCACCGAGGATATGCGGCGCCTGCCTGCCGGCAATGATTTCGACCGTGCCTTGCGCGACGACCAGATTTTCGACCGTTCCATGCTGATGGGCGTCGGCGTTTTCGGTGTGGTGCGGAGCAATCCTTAGCTCGTAGAATTCCACCTTCCTCTCTCCTTCGAAGGGAAAAAGAGCCCGCGTCTGGAAGCGCCCGTCGGAAGAGGCGAGGATTTTTGATTTTGCCCGCGGCACGGCAACGATCGGGGTTTCGCCGCGTTCGGCGATAAGAGCGGCGCAGGGAATGCCGAGTGCAAGCGCGATCTTCGAGAGGATGCTTAAGGTCGGGCTGCTCTTGCCGGTCTCGATCTGGCCGAGCATCGCGCGGCTGACACCGGCGATCTTTGCCAGCCTGTCGAGAGAATAGCCACGCCGGGTGCGAATGCGCCGCAGGTTCTGTCCTGTCTGAGCCGTGATCTCGTCGGCAGTCTCTCTCGCTTCGCCGCCGGAAAGGAGCACTTGATCAGGCGCCATATCCTGCAATGCCCATTGCAATGACCGGGACGAAACCCCAATACGGCACCCACATGAGGACCGGCTGCATCGCAAAGGATACCGGAGCGGATGGCTTCGCCGCATCAGCATGTTTGCTGCGCGACTGCCGGTAGGCCTGGAAATCGATGACGTCAGCCGTCTGCACTGGCATGAAAAGCTCCCGCTAAAAACTATAAGAATGCTATAGTTTCTCTTGCGGGA
This sequence comes from Rhizobium sp. CNPSo 3670, assembly GCF_057784555.1. Lineage (NCBI taxonomy): Bacteria > Pseudomonadati > Pseudomonadota > Alphaproteobacteria > Hyphomicrobiales > Rhizobiaceae > Rhizobium > Rhizobium sp. CNPSo 3670. Next base: position 90,116 of record NZ_JBXSOL010000009.1, on the reverse strand, counting down.
AGGGCAGGACATCTCGTCCAATCCTCAGGCTCAACCGGAAATCTTATACCAATAATATTCGACCTTGCGGCAAAGCCATTTATGGCGGCGTTCGCAAAGCCTCTTGCCCTAGGTTCGTCGTATAGGCGTTCAGTTTTCAGAGGTCTTCATCACAGCCGGCCCTGTTCCCATCGCTGCGGTCTTTGGCCCGAGTGCGGGCCCAGAGATCAGTGATTCCGGATGATGTCGTGATGCAGCTTATGCGTGCCGGATCTGTGGCGGATGTTTTTTTCAACGATAAGAGCAACGAGGAACGCTCGTTCCTTTTATCTATCAATTTTGTAGACAATAATTGACCAGTCTTAAGAGAGGAAAAACAATGTCAGGTTTCAAACTCGTCGGCATTGCTGGCAGCTTCAATCGTCCTTCCAAGACACTGGCTCTGGTCCGGCATGTCGCCGAACTTGCGACCGATCGATACGGCTTTACGAGCAGGACCTATGATCTGCATGATGTCGGCCCGTCGCTCGGCAGCGCCTTGTGGCGCAAGGACCTTGACGAGCAGGCCAAGCATGTCATCGACGAGATCGTGCAGGCGGATGCCTTGATCGTCGGTTCGCCGACCTACAAGGGTTCCTATCCCGGCCATTTCAAACACCTCATCGATCTGATCGACCCGCATGAACTGCGGGCGAAGCCGATCATCATCACGGCGACCGGCGGCGGCGACCGGCACGCGTTGATGGTCGAGCATCAGCTTCGGCCGCTCTTCGGCTTTTTCATGGCCCATACCTTGCCGACGGCCGTCTACGCCTCCGACCGCGACTTTACCGACTATGCGGTCTCCTCGGACGCGCTTTCGAACCGGATCGGCGAGGTGGTCGGGGAACTGGCTGCTTTCTTCCCTGAGGTGAAGCCGGCGCTGGCGGCGGCCGAATAGGATCATCGTCATGGTCAGGTTTCAGAAGGTATCGGCCGACGATGCTGAAAAGCCCGAGGCGGGCGAGCAGATGTGGAGCGTCTTTGAATTCGCACGGCGATATCGCCTCGCCAAGCGGGAAGAGAACCGACTGCTGATGCTCTACGGACCGACCGCATCGCTTGGCGATCTTCTTGCCAATGCGCGACGTCATTCGCTGATTTCCTGATGCAGGTTACCCAAAGGTGGGTCGCGGTCTTGAACGACCCGCATCGAACAATGACCTGAGGCGCGCCGCACGACTCAATTTGGTGTGACGCGCTTTAGCCGAAGAAAATCGGTTCCGGACAGGAGATTCGCATGAAGCTTGATTTCCAATCCTGGCTGAAGCTCGCGGTCGACCGCTTTCTTGATCTAAAGCCGGCAGCTGGGCGCAAGCCCGCAAATGAATTGCTCACTCGCGACGAAGAGCGGGACTGGTCTGCCCGCGAATACGAACTTCATTATTGGGGCGCGACGCCCGGCCTTTGGTATTGAGGAGGTCACGTGATGGCTATCATCATTGAACCCGGCCTCGGTCGGCATCGTGCGAAAAGAACAACGGGCAGCATCATGTCGCTATTCCGGAATGCCGCCGGAATCTGCACGACCACGGGCTCGTTCATATTCCTGTTCGCTCTAGTGATCGGGTTGATCCGATGAACGAAGTCCTTATCCTTCCCGGTCTGTTCGGCTCGGCAGAAGGACACTGGCAGCGGCACTGGCTGCAGGATCACCCGGACAGTCGTTGCGTCATCCAGGACGACTGGGATCATCCGAACGTCGACAAGTGGTTGTTTCGGCTGGAAAGCGCGCTCGAAGAGGCAGGTGAGGCCTATCTGGTCGCCCATAGTCTCGGATGCCTGCTAGCCGCCAGGCTCGCCGGCCGGAGCGTTGCGCGCCGCGTGAAGGGAGCTTTGCTCGTCGCACCATGCGACCTGCCCGTTACCGAAGTCCTGCACGCTGGACAAATCTCCTTCGGCGATATGCCGACGGCGCCTCTGCCTTTTCCGAGCATCGTCGTCGGCAGCATGAACGACGCCTATATGACCGTCGACCGCCTGGCCCTGTTCGGTCGGCTGTGGAACGCCGAGACCCGGAATATCGGCCTGGCCGGCCACATCAATATCGCCAGCGGTTTCGGACGCTGGCGCAACGGCTACCGGCTGCTGGAAGCCTTGAAGACGCGCTCGGGTGCTCGAAAGCGCGCCGTTTCCATGCTGCCGGCTTTTTCGATGTGAGTGGAAGCGCAATGTCCGACATCGTCGCCGATCTCCTGCGGCTCACCGAAGACCCGAATGCCGACCCGCGAAGCAGGCGCCGCCAGACCATCAATCATTTGGTTCAGGCGCTGCTTGCGATGGCCGACAGCCAACTCGGACCGGAAGATGCGCAGAACCGCCATTCGATCATCCATTTGACGACGATCATCCGCGATATGACGGGACGGATCGCCGATGCCGACGACGCGACGTTTTCGGCGATCGTCAGGGAGGCCGCGATGCTGATCCGCAGCCTGGAGCGGCGCCGGGCGGATGCGGCCAAGTTTACGGTGCATTGAACGTGACTGCGATCCGGGAGCGCAAGCAGGCGGTGATCCAGCCAAGCGAGGCCCGCATGTTCGGCGGTGCGCTCACAGATGCGCTCGTATCGCTGAGCCTACGCCCGGAGGCCGACCCAGGTCCGGAGCCGCATCGGACCCCGCTCACCGAAGCGGAGCTGGAGACGCTCGCCATGAGGCTGCTTCTCGAATCCGGCGCGGGACCGCTTTGGATTTTCGCCTATGGATCGCTGATATGGAAGCCCGATTTCGATGCCATCCAATGGCAGCAGGGTGCGGCCAGGGGTTGGCATCGGTCCTTCTGCCTGAAGATGACCCGCTGGCGGGGGACGCAGTCCCAGCCGGGCCTGATGATGGCTCTCGACCGCGGTGGACTTTGCAACGGCATCCTTTTCCGGCTCGCCGATAAGGATCGCCTTGGCCAGCTTCGGCGGCTGATCCGCCGTGAGGTCGGCTCGATCGAGGACGCTGCGACGGTTCGCTGGATTCCTGTCGCGACTGCAGATGGGCTTGTGCGTGCGCTGGTCTTCTGGGCGGGCCCGAAAGGCGAGCGTGTTTCGCGAAAATTGCCGCTGGAGACCGTGGCGCGTGTGCTTGCCAGGGCCTGCGGGCATATGGGCTCCTGCGCCGAATATCTCTATCTGACGGTGAAGCACCTGGAGGAGCGCGGCATTCGGGACCGCAATCTATGGCGGCTTCAGAAGCTGGTCGCGGACGAACTTGTCGCCATACATGGACTGACCGAGGCAGCAGGCAGTCATTGATATGGGTGCCTGCTGCCTGCCATTCGGTCAGAGCTTGCCTTTCCACGGAACGAGGAAGGCCTCGAGGAAGCGGACGGCGGCCGAAAAGGTGAAGGCGCAGATCGCGATGACGGCGATGCCGACAAAGACGACGTCCGTTGCCAGGAACTGCGAAGCCGACATGATCATGAAGCCGATCCCGCGGGTGGAGGCGATCAGTTCGGCCGCAACCAGCGTGCTCCAGCCGACACCGAGCGCGATGCGGATGCCGGTGAGAATCTCCGGCAGGGCCGAGGGCAGGACGATGTCCAGGAAGAGCTGCAGCCGGCTTGCTCCGAGCGAACGGGCGGCATTGACGCGCTCGATCGGCAACGAACGAACGCCGGCCTGAGCCGAGAGGCAGATCGGGGCGAACATCGCAAGCACCAGGAGCGTGATCTTCGACGTCTCTCCGATGCCGAGCCAGATAATCATCAGCGGCAGGTAGGAAAGGGGCGGAAGCGGCCAGTAGAATTCGATCGGCGCGTCGAGCACGCCTTTTGCCCAGCGGTTAAGCCCCATGAGCAAGCCGAGCGGAATGCCGGCGGAGATCGCGATGAGGGCGGCGACCACGATGCGGAACAGGCTCGCAGAGACATGCTCGAAGAGCGATGCCCCGGCATAACCGTCATGATAGATGACGCCGATCTGCGTCAGCACCTCGTCCGGGCGCGGCAGAAACAGGTGCGGAACGACGCCAAGCGCGGCGACGAACCACCACAGCAGCAATATGGCGAGGGCCGTGGCGACGCTGATGGCCACCGTCGATCTCTCGCCTGCGCCGAAGCCGGCCATTTTTACCAGCTTGACCTGGCGATCCTCGGTGTGAGTCGTAATAGGCGGAGCCTGTGTTATATCGCTCATGCGACGCTCCTCAAATCTTCGGTGCTGTGGAGAATGGCGCGTATCTGCTCGCGCAGCTCGGCAAATTCTGGCGAGGCCTTGATCGAGCGGGCATCTCCTGTTTCGGCAAAGCGTGTGACGAAGTCGAGGTCGAAGCGGGCCACGACGCGCCCGGGCCGAGGCGACATGACGAGCACCTGCGTGCCGAGGAACAGGGCCTCTTCGATCGAATGGGTGATGAAGAAAACTTTCTTCGCCGTCTTGTTCCAGACGGAAACCAGCAATTCCTGCATCTGCTCGCGCGTCAGGCTGTCGAGCGCGCCGAACGGTTCGTCCATCAGCAGGATGTCGGGATTGGTCGCAAGCGCCCGTGCGATGCCGACGCGCTGACGCATGCCGCCCGACAATTCGTAGGGGAATGCGCCGGCGAACTCGTCGAGACCGACGAGCCGGAGCAGTTCCAGCGCCTGCGCTTGCCGTTCCTTCCGGCCTACGCCGGCGAATTTCAGCCCGAGCGCGACGTTATCGATGACGGACTTCCAAGGCAGCAGCGAGTCCTTCTGGAACACGACGCCGCGGTCAGCACCCGGACGTTCGACGCTGCGGCCATCGAGCGTGATCCGGCCATCCGAAAGCGGAAGGAAACCGGCAATCGCGTTAAGAAGGGTCGACTTACCGCAGCCCGAGGCTCCGAGTGCGACGACAAAACCGCGTTCGGGAATATCGAAAGACACGCGATCGAGCGCGTGAACGGTCCGCCCGTCCCGGGCGGAGAAAAAGACGCTGGCGTGATCGACTTTCAGCATAGAGGAACTCGCACGTTAGACGCCGGCGCGCGCGCCGGCGTCGGGGAGGATCAGTTTGTGGCGCCGGCGAGCGCGTCGGCGGTGACGAAGCTGCCGTAATTGTCCAGCACGCCGGACACCTTGCCCTGCTCCTTCAGGAAGGATGCCGTGTCCTTGAGGATCTTGCCGGCGCCCGCCTTTTCGCCGCCGCCGAGCCAGGCGTCGGAAGCTTGGACTTCGGGGGTGAGCAGCGTCAGGTTCTTCAGGGCCGAAGCCTGCTGCTCAGGCGTGCCGCCAAGAAGCTTTGCGAGCGACTTGGCGTTATCGCTGTCGGGACCCCAGGCGGCTTTATCCGCCGCGAAGGATGCGTAATATTTGGTGACGACCGAAGCGAAGCTCTTGAGGAAATCCGGATTGTCGGCGGCGAACTTGGAGGTCGCAACCCAGGCGGAAAAGGTCGGTGCACCCTTGTCCGCCACATCCTTGGAGGTCACGAGGACCTTGCCGTTCTTCTTAAGCTCGGTTAGCGCCGGATCCCAGACGAAGCCGCCGTCGATATCGCCGCGATTATAGCTTGCCACGATTTCCGGCTGGGGGATGGCGAAGACCTGGACGTCTTTTTCGGTCAGGCCCAGCGATTTGATCAGTGCCAGCAGCTGATAGTGATCCGTCGACACTGGCGCGGCGGCAAGCTTCTTGCCCTTCAGATCGTTCAGGCTGTCGATGCCGGAGCCATTACGGACGATAAGAGCCTCGTCGATCCCCGAGATGGATGCCAGGTAGAAGGCTTTGACCTCGAGCCCGCGCGATACCGCGGCCGCGAACGGGCTGGAGCCGACATAGCCGACCTGGACATCGCCCGAGGCGATGGCTGCAAAGATCTCGGCCCCCGAATTGAACTTGCGGAAGTCGATTTCATAACCGGTCGCCTTGGTAAATTCGCCATTGGCGATCGCGACCGAAGACGGCAGCGCGTCGGTTTGATAGCCGACGACGACCTTTTTATCCGCCGCCTCGGCGACAAAAGCCGTTGCAAGTGTTCCGACGCCGACGGCGATCGCGGCAATCAAATTTCTGAAATTCATCTTGAGCCCCTTTGTTCAGGGCCTCATCCGGCCCTTGATCTCACCCTCAAAAGCCTAACGGGTGAGAATGGGCTAGCGGGAGAAATAACAAACTATATTTATAGACAATGGAGATATTTGTTTTCGCGATTCTACCGCTGGCGCGGTCTCAGGGCCGAGTGAGCGGCAGAAGCCAAGGTGTGGACCGTCAGGGAGAATGCGTTGATATATGATGTTATCGTGGTCGGATCCGGTTTTTCGGCGATAGCCGTGACCTGCAATCTCATCGAGCAGCTTCCCGCTTCGGCGACGGTCGCCGTCGTTGGCGATGATCCCGGCTTCGGCCGCGGCACGGCATACCGCACGGAACTTTACCTCCACCGCCTCAACGTACCCGCGGGCCGAATGAGCCTGCTGCCGCATCAGCCCGACGACTTTGTCGACTGGTTGAAAAATCGCGGGCGGCGGCTGCAGGCCGGCGATTTCGCCTCGCGCAGCGATTACGGTCTCTATGTCAGGGATACACTCGCGCAGCTGCTTCGGAAGCGGGACGGCCGCTGTCGGGTTGATTTCATCCGGGCCAAAGCGGCGGGATGCGTGGAACGTTACAACAGCACTTTGGCCTTCCATCTCGGCAATGGCGACGAGATTGCCGGCAGGAACGTGGTGCTCTGCCTCGGCGTCGGCAACGCCAAGCTGCCGGTCGACCCGGCGGCCGTACCGCTGTCGATGCGGCCGCGCATCATCGAGAACCCCTGGCGGCTCTCCTGGCTGGGACGCGTCGCATCGTCCGATAAGGTCTGCATCCTCGGTTCTGGCCTGACGATGCTCGATCAGGTTCTGGCTCTGCGTGCTCACGGCCATAGGGGCAGGATTGACGTGCTTTCGCGCCGCGGGCTTGCGCCGCTCGGGCATGCGAGAAATCCTCCCGCGCCTCTGCCGATTGACGTTGAGGCGCTTCCCACGACGATCAGCGGCATATTGAAGAGCTTGCGGGCAAAGAGCAGGTCGGTCGACGACTGGCGAAGCGTGATGGATGGCCTGAGACCGCAAACACAGGCTCTCTGGCAGCGGCTTTCCAACAAGGAGCGGGCCCGCTTCCTCAGGCATGCGCTTCCCTGGTGGAACATCCACCGTCACCGCGTCGCGCCTGTCGTGTTCGACAGGTTCGACCAACTCGTCTCGGAAGGAGCCGTTCGATTCCACGCCGGCTTCCTGAAATTGCTCGAGGCCGAGGAGGGCAGGCTCGTTGCCGGATACAGAGTTAGAGCTACAAGCGATCTCGCCGCAATAAAGGCGGATTGGCTGATCAACTGCACGGGAATGGAGCGCGCCGGCATCAGCCATTCACCGCTTTTGCAGGAAATGAACCGGTCTCAGCTGATCGCCGCCGATCCTCTCGGCCTCGGCATTCAGGTGAATGCTGCTTCCGAGGTTATAGGGTCATCCCGGATCTCGCCTGTCCGGCTGTTTGCGGTGGGCGCCTTGACGGCGGGACAATTCTGGGAAATTACCGCCGTCCCCGACATTCGGGTGCAGGCCAAGGCCGTGGTCGAAGAGATCGTCGCGCAGCGGCGGCCGGCGGCCGAGTCATAGACCGGCTATCCCCAGGGTGACTCGGTGCTGTTGAATTGCCGGCCGCCGCCAGCTACAGTGCGTGGTACGCCATAATACGATTTTCGAACCTGGCTGCCGCGAGATCCTGAGCGTGCGAAGCCGGTCCAACTCTGAGGTGCAGAATGAGCGGTGCTTTCAAGGACGCAGCAATCAGGGTCGAGCGTCCTGCGAAGACATTGCGGGAGCTGGCACTCGACAAGGTCCGCGAAGCCATCGTGAATGGGTATTTTCGCCCCGGCGACCGCCTTGTCGAACGTGACCTTTGCGCCCAGCTCGGCGTCAGCCGCACGGTGGTACGCGAGGTTCTGAGGCACCTGGAATCGGAAGGGCTCGTCGCCAATCTGCCGAACAAGGGACCGATCGTCGCGCAGCTCGACATCGAGGAAGCCAAGCAGATCTATGAGATCCGCGGCGCTCTCGAGGGCATGGCGGCGCGGCTCTGCGCGGAACGCAGCAGTCCCAAAATCGTAGCCGCGCTGGAGGAAGCCCTTGCCGGGATCCGCAACAGTTATCGCGACAACGATATGGCAGCAGTGCTGACCAACACCTCTTCCTTCTACCAAACGCTGTTCACGATGGTCGACAGGCACGTCGCCTGGGGTGTCGTCAATCTCCTCACCGTGCGCATAAACCACCTGCGCTCGATGACGATCAAGACGGAGAGGCGCGGCATCGAAGGGCCAGCGCAGATGTCCAAGATCGTCGACGCCATCCGTCGCGGCGACGGCGAGGGCGCTTACCGGGCGGCGATGGATCATGTCGCTGCCGCGAGCGCGATTGCCGAAGCGGTGCTGTCGGCTAAGAAGTCCGCCGAGTAACACCGGGCAACCGCGGCAGCTTCCAATGCAAGCGGGCGAAGCCATTCACACCATCTTCTATCATCATACGGGGTTACGATGCCGGAGAGTCTATACTCTTGACACCCAGTTTGTCCGATGTGATGGTATGCCATAATAAATAATATCCAAGTTGACGTGGATTGGCTTGAATCCTTCTGCCTTGCAGCCTCCCTGCGAGCCGGTGGGCAGCCGTGCGCACGGGCTGTGTCAGCTGACAACAATGGACAGGAACGAAGAGACTATCGGGACTAAACGACCTTATTGCGCCCGAGCAAATGCCTTCGTGGCCCATGCGGACAAGGCTGGCGAAGCGGTCATCTATTGTTTTCTGGCGAATATCCTGAACGGCGCTTGGCTCTGTCGACGCCGCGCCTACAACGAACTTGACAGTCAGATAATATGGTATACCATAATACACATTAACGAGATTGAGGTGTTCAGGTGGCCATTCAAATTCGCAAGACGGGACTGCTGATCGAAACGACGCTAATCGAAGGCGGCAAGGCCGCGGCCGTGCCGCTGAAGCTGTTCTCCGCCTACGCTGTCGTGAAGAACCCCTGGGCAGGGCAGGGCTTCGTCGAAGACCTCAAGCCCAAAATTCATGCGGGCGCGCCGGTGCTTGGCGAGTTGCTCACCAAGATGATCATCGATGCCGTCGGGTCGGGCGAGGCTGTCGAAGCCTATGGAAAATCCGCCGTTGTCGGCCTGGACGGCGAGATCGAACACGCGTCCGCGCTCATTCACACGCTGCGCTTCGGCAACTTCTATCGCCATGCCGTCGGTGCCAAATCCTATCTCGCCTTCTGTAACACACGCGGCCCTGCCAATGCGCCGATCATGATCCCGCTGATGGACAAGAATGACGAAGGCCGCCGCTCGCACTATCTGACCATCCAGGCCTCGATCCCCGACGCGCCTGCTGCCGACGAGATCGTCGTGGCTCTCGGCGCTTCGGTCGGCGGACGTCCGCATCACCGCATTGGCGACCGTTACCAGGATCTGAAAGACCTGGGGCAGGACGTCACCAATCCTGCGGGCGTTTGAGGGAGCGCGTCTCAGATGCTGACAGCCGGATCGAGCAAAGACGCCGCTGCAGCAACGAGCGCCGCCGGTGCCTTGCCCCGAAAGAGAACGGCAAGCGGAACGGCCTATCACGAGTCCGGTAGCGGGGAACCGCTGGTTCTGATCCATGGCGTCGGCATGCGGCTCGAGGCTTGGGCTCCGCAGATCGCCTTTCTATCGGCCGGTCATCGCGTCATCGCTGTCGATATGCCGGGACACGGCGAGAGCGCGAAGCTGGCGGCGGGCAGCCGCCTCGAGGAGTTCGTCGCCTGGTTCGGGCGCTTTCTCGACGACATGGCGATCGAAACGACGAATGTCGCCGGACATTCCATGGGGGCGTTGGTCTCCGGCGGGGCGGCGGCGACCTTCGGCGAACGGATCAGCCGTGTCGCATATCTCAACGGCGTCTACAGGCGCGACCCTGAAGCAAAGGCTGCCGTCCTTGCGCGGGCTGCCGCCATTCCGGTAACGGGGGTTGACAAGGAAGGCCCCCTGGCTCGCTGGTTCGGCGACGATCCGGACAGCCTCGTTGCGCGTGAATTGACACGGGAATGGCTGAGCCTCGTCGATCCGGAAGGCTATGCCGTCGCTTACGCTGCCTTCGCCGGAGGAGACGAAACTTACGCCGATCGCTGGAAGGACGTCCGCGGCCCGGCCCTGTTCCTGACGGGATCGGATGATCCGAACTCGACGCCTCTGATGGCAACGCAGATGGCGGCGCTTGCGCCCAAGGGCTGGGCCCGCATCGTCGAAGGTCATCGTCACATGGTGAACCTGACCGCGCCGGATATCGTCAATTCGCTGCTCGCTGAGTGGCTGTCGTTCGGGGAGGATGAACGATGACAATCCAGACTGTCGATCCCAGGGCGTTGCGAGATGCATTCGGGGCTTTTCCGACCGGCGTGACCGTCGTCACCGCCTGCGACGGCGAGGGGAATCCGATCGGGTTCACGGCGAATTCATTCACTTCGGTCTCCCTCAACCCGCCACTGCTCCTCGTTTGCCTTGCCAAGACATCGCGCAACTTCGCCACCATGACCGGCGCGCGGCATTTCGCGATCAATGTGCTGTCGGAAACGCAGAAGGACGTGTCAAATACCTTCGCGCGCCCTGTTGAAGACCGATTTGCGGCGGTCGAATGGACCAAAGGGGCGGCAGGCTGCCCGGTCTTCTCGAACGTAGCAGCATGGTTCGAATGCGCCATGGAAGAGGTCATCGAGGCCGGCGACCACGTCATCCTGATGGGACGCATCGAATCCTTCGACAATAGCGGCCGCAACGGTCTCGGTTATGCCCGCGGCGGCTACTTCACGCCGACGCTCGCAAGCAAGGCGGTTTCGGCGGCAGCCGAAGGCAACATCGAACTTGCGGCCGTCGTCGAACGCCGCGGCGAGGTTCTGCTCCTCGGCGAGGAGGTGCTTTCCCTTCCAAGCATCGACGCCCATGACGGCAACCCGACCGAGGCGCTGGAAAAATACCTGGAGACATCAACCGGGCTGAACGTCAGCATCGGCTTTCTCTATTCCGTCTACGAGGGCAAGAGCGACGGCAAGCAGCACATCGTCTACCACGCCGTCGCCGGCGATGGGGAACCGGCGAGCGGCAGGTTCCTGAAACCGGACGCTTTGTCGGGTGCGCAATTCAAGACCAGTTCGACTGCCGACATCGTCACCCGTTTCGCGATGGAAAGCTCGATCGGCAATTTCGGCGTCTATTTCGGTGACGAGACCGGCGGCAAAGTTCATCCCATTCCAGCCAAGGGCGCAAAAGCATGAAGTTCTCCCTCTTCGTCCATATGGAACGGCTCGACGCCAGCCAGAGCCACAAGAGCCTCTACGACGAATTCGTCGCGCTCTGCGAGATCGCCGACCAGGGCGGCATGCATGCGATCTGGACGGGCGAGCACCATGGGATGGATTTTACTATCGCGCCCAACCCGTTCGTCACCATTGCCGATCTCGCCCGCCGCACATCCCGGGCAAGGCTTGGCACCGGGACGGTGATCGCCCCCTTCTGGCATCCGATCAAGCTTGCCGGCGAAGCTGCCATGACCGACATCATCTGCGACGGGAGGCTCGATATCGGCATTGCCCGCGGCGCCTATTCCTTCGAATATGAACGTCTGCTGCCTGGTCTCGATGCCTGGGGCGCCGGCCAGCGGATGCGCGAGCTCATCCCGGCGGTCAAGGGCATATGGAAGGGCGACTATGCCCATGACGGGGAGTTCTTCAAGTTCCCCGCGACGACCTCGGCGCCGAAGCCGCTGCAGCAGCCGCACCCGCCGATCTGGGTTGCGGCGCGCGATCCGAACTCGCATGAATTCGCCGTCGCCAACGGCTGCAACGTCCAGGTCACGCCGCTCTGGCAGGGTGACGACGAGGTTCAGTCGCTGATTGACCGCTTCAACGATGCCTGCGCCAAGAATCCTGAAATCGAGCGGCCGAAGATCATGCTGCTGCGCCACACCTATGTCGGCTCGTCGGAAGAAGACGTCGCCCAGGCAGCCCATGAGCTCAGCGTTTACTACAACTATTTCTTCGCCTGGTTCAAGAATGAGAAGCCGGTCAATCAAGGCCTGATCGAGCGGATTCCGGACGAGCAGATCCGAGCGAATGCGATGCTGTCGGATCAGGTCATGCGCACCAACAATGTCGTTGGCGACGCCGAGACCGTTATCGCGAGGCTGAAGGCCTATGAAGCGCTCGGTTACGACGAATATTCCTTCTGGATCGACACCGGCATGAGTTTCGAGCGCAAGAAGGCGTCGCTCGGGCGCTTCATCACCGAGGTCATGCCGGCATTTCAGGAGTAGGACCATGCGGCGTTTCCAACATTATATCGGCGGCGAGTTCTCTGACGGCGAGGCTCATTATCCCAGCATCGATCCGGCGACCGGCACGGTCTGGGCTGAGATGCCGGAAGCGCGCGAGGGCGATGTCGACCGGGCCGTGAACGCTGCCGAAAAAGCGCTATACGACGGTCCCTGGGCGAAGATGACGGCGACGCAACGCGGCAAGCTGCTCTACAGGCTGGCTGACCTCGTTGCCGCCAACGCGCAGGTTCTCGCCGAACTGGAGACGCGCGATACCGGCAAGATCATCCGCGAAACATCCGCGCAGATCGCTTATGTCGCCGAGTACTATCGTTATTATGCCGGCATAGCAGACAAGATCGAAGGCTCCTATCTGCCGATCGACAAGCCCGACATGGATGTCTGGCTTCGCCGCGAGCCAATCGGCGTCGTTGCCATGGTCGTGCCGTGGAACAGCCAGCTCTTCCTGTCGGCGGTCAAGATCGGTCCGGCGCTCGCCGCCGGCTGCACGATGGTGGTCAAAGCCTCGGAAGACGGCCCGGCGCCGCTTCTCGAATTTGCGCGTCTCGTGCACGAGGCGGGCTTTCCCGCCGGCGTCGTCAATATCATCACCGGTTTCGGCGCCTCCTGCGGCGCTGCCCTCGGCCGCCATCCGAAGGTGGCCCACGTCGCCTTCACCGGCGGTCCTGAAACCGCGCGGCAGGTGGTTCGCAACTCGGCAGAAAATCTTGCTTCCACCTCGCTCGAACTCGGCGGCAAGTCGCCCTTCATCGTCTTTGCCGATGCCGATCTCGAAAGCGCCGCCAACGCCCAGGTCGCGGGCATCTTCGCCGCAACCGGACAAAGCTGCGTTGCCGGATCACGCCTGATCGTCGAGCGCAGCGTCAAGGACAAATTCGTCGCCCTGCTGCGACAGAAGGCTGAGGCGATCCGGATCGGCGCACCACTCGACATGGCGACAGAGGTCGGCCCGCTCGCCACCAAGCGCCAGCAGGACAATATCGGCGCCCTCGTCGAAAAGTCGATCGAAAGCGGCGCCCGTCTCGTCACCGGCGGCGGCAAGATCGACGGCGAAGGTTTTTACTTCCCGCCGACGATCCTCGATTGCGACAATGTCGCCTCGCCCTCGCTGATCGAGGAATTCTTCGGACCGGTCCTGTCGGTCGTATCCTTCGAGACCGAGGCCGAGGCGCTGCGGCTTGCCAACGATACCCGCTATGGCCTCGCCTCCGGCCTCTTCACCCAGAACCTGACACGGGCGCATCGGCTGATGAAGGGCATCCGCGCCGGCATTGTCTGGGTCAATACTTACCGTGCCGTCTCGCCGATCGCGCCGTTCGGCGGGTTCGGCCTGTCCGGCCACGGCAGGGAAGGCGGCATGGCCGCGGCGCTCGATTACACCCGCACCAAGACGATCTGGCTCCGGACGTCGGACGATCCGATCCCCGATCCCTTCGTGATGAGATGACGCCGATGTTTTACGAAATCCGGACCTATCGGCTGAAGAACGGCGCGATCCCGCAATATCTCAAGGTCGTCGAGGAAGAGGGTATCGAGATCCAGAAGAGCCATCTCGGCACGCTGGTCGGCTACTTCTTCTCGGAGATCGGGACGATCAACGAAATCGTTCACATCTGGGCCTTTGCGAGCCTGGACGAGCGCGAGGCGCGCCGTCAACGGCTTTTGGCCGATCCCCGGTGGCAGGCGTTCCTGCCCAAGATTCGCGATCTGATCGAGGTGGCGGAAAACAAGATTATGAAGCCAGCAAGCTTTTCTCCCAGGAGCGAGGCGCACTGACGGCATAAGGCATACCGTAGGACAAAACAGAACAAGGATAAGGGAACATGAAAACAGCATTTGCTTTCGCGGCGGTTGCCGCATTCGTGGCGGTCTCCGCCCCGGCCAGGGCCGACAACCTGGTCTTCTCGAGCTGGGGAGGAACGACGCAGGACGCACAGAAGGCCGCATGGGCAAGCCCCTTCACCGAAAAGACCGGCGTCACCGTCGTGCAGGACGGGCCGACGGATTACGGTAAGCTCAAGGCGATGGTCGAGGCCGGCCAGGTCGCCTGGGATGTCGTCGACGTCGAAGGTGACTACGCAGCCCAGGCGGGCAGGAACGGCCAGCTCGAGAAGCTAGACTTCTCCGTCATCGACAAGTCCAAGCTCGATCCGCGTTTCGTCACCGACTATTCGGTCGGCAGCTTCTATTATTCCTTCGTCATCGGCTGCAACGCCGATGCCGTCAAAGCCTGCCCGAAGACATGGGCTGACCTGTTCGACACGGCGAAGTTTCCGGGAAAACGCACATTCTACAAGTGGTCGGCTCCCGGCGTGATCGAAGCGGCGCTGCTTGCCGACGGCGTGCCTGCCGACAAGCTCTATCCGCTCGATCTCGACCGTGCCTTCAAGAAGCTCGATACGATCAAGTCAGATATTATCTGGTGGTCGGGCGGTGCGCAGTCGCAGCAGCTGCTGGCCTCCGCGGAAGCGCCCTTCGGCAGCGTCTGGAACGGCCGCATGACCGCCCTTGCGGCAACCGGCATCAAGGTGGAGACCTCCTGGGAGCAGAACATCACCGCTGCTGATGCGCTCGTCGTGCCGAAGGGTGCGCCGAATGCCGAGGCTGCGATGAAGTTCATTGCGCTGGCGACCTCCGCCGAACCGCAGGCCGCCCTTGCCAAGGCCACCGGATATGCGCCGATCAATGTCGAGTCGGCCAAGCTGATGGACCCGGAGACAGCCAAGACCCTGCCGGACCAGCAGACGGCAAGCCAGGTCAATGCCGATATGAACTACTGGGCCAACAATCGCGATGCCATCGGCGAGAAGTGGTACGCTTGGCAGGCAAAATAGGCTGAGACTTCAGATGGACGGGTACGGCGAAATGTTCGCCGTACCTCCCGCAGCGACGCCTGTCGGATGGCGCCTGCGGAATTGACGGGTGGGAAGGACTGTCATGACGACGTATAGCGATGCCTCCGGCGCGATCATGCCTCTGCCAAAGGCGCGCAGGGCAACAGGTTTTGGCGGGGTCGTTCCGGCTCTGGCCTTCGTGGCAATCTTTTTCGTCGTTCCGGTCGTGGTCCTGCTGCTGCGAAGCGTCTTGGAACCCGTCCCGGGTCTTGGAAATTATGCGCAGCTGATCGGATCGGCGACCTATCTCAAGATTTTCGCCAATACCTTCATCGTCTCCGGTTTCGTCACCGTGATTTCGCTTTTGATCGGTTTTCCCGTGGCCTGGGCGCTGGCAATCATGCCCAGTCGGCTGACGTCGGTGATCTTTGCGGTCCTGCTCCTGTCGATGTGGACCAATCTGCTGGCCCGCACTTATGCCTGGATGGTGCTGTTGCAGCGGACGGGGCTGATCAACAAGATGCTGATGGGAATGGGCCTGATCGACCAGCCGCTGGCGCTGGTCAACAATCTCACAGGCGTGACGATCGGCATGACATATATCATGCTGCCTTTCATCATCCTGCCGCTCTACGGCGTGATCAAGACAATCGACCCCTCGACCCTGCAGGCGGCAGCCCTTTGCGGCGCCAACCGCTGGCAGTGCCTGACCCGCGTTCTGCTGCCCTTGGCGATGCCCGGCATGGCGGCCGGCGCCCTAATGGTCTTTGTCATGTCGCTCGGTTATTTCGTGACGCCGTCGCTTCTCGGCGGTACCGCCAACATGATGCTCGCGGAGCTGATCGCTCAGTTCGTGCAGTCGCTGGTCAACTGGGGAATGGGAGGTGCGGCGGCGCTGGTGCTCCTGGTGGTGACTTTGTCGCTCTATGCGGTGCAGCTGCGCTTCTTCGGCAACCAGAACCCGGGAGGACGTTGACATGCTGCTCAATTTCGACCGCCTCGGCTGGTGGAAATACGTCCTGCTGGCGATAACGCTGCTGACCGCAGCCTTCCTGCTGCTGCCGATCGTTTTTATCGCCGCGCTCTCCTTCGGCTCCTCGCAGTGGCTGATTTTTCCGCCGCCCGGCTGGACGTTCCAATGGTACAATGAACTGTTTGCCGATCCACGCTGGCTGGAATCGGCTCTGACGAGCTTCAAGATCGCGGTCATCGTCACGATCCTGTCGGTGCTGCTCGGGCTGGTGACGTCCTTCGGGCTGGTGCGAGGTTCGTTCATGTTCCGAGATGCGCTGAAAGCGCTGTTCCTGACGCCGATGATCCTACCGGTCGTGGTTCTCGCGGTCGCGCTGTACGCCTTCTTCTTGAGGATCGGTCTTGGTGGCACGCTGACGGGCTTTGTCATTGCGCACCTGGTGCTGGCGCTGCCCTTCGCGATCCTGTCCATATCGAGTGCGCTCGAAGGTTTCGACAAGTCGATCGAGGATGCGGCGGTGCTCTGCGGCGCCTCGCCCCTGGAAGCCAAGATCAGGGTCACGCTTCCGGCGATCAGCCACGGGCTGTTTTCGGCTGCCGTCTTCTCGTTCCTGACATCCTGGGACGAGGTGGTAGTGGCGATCTTCATGTCCAGCCCGACCCTGCAGACGCTGCCCGTGAAGGTATGGGCGACGCTGCGGCAGGATCTGACGCCTGTCGTCGCAGCCGCGTCCACCCTTCTCATCCTTTTGACGATCATCTTGATGGCGCTGGTCGCCGTCGTGCGTAAGGTACTGAAACAATGAACGAACCATTCCTTCAGATCCGCGGCATACGCAAGGAGTACGGCCCCGTTGTCGCCGTGCACGACGTCAATCTCGATGTCCGGCGCGGTGAGTTCCTGACCTTTCTCGGACCGTCCGGATCCGGCAAGAGCACGACGCTCTACATCCTAGCCGGCTTTGAAAATCCCACGAAAGGCGATATCACCCTCGAGGGCAAGACCCTGCTCGCCACGCCGTCGCACAAGCGCAACATCGGCATGGTGTTCCAGCGCTACACGCTGTTTCCGCATCTGACCGTCGGCGAAAACATCGCCTTTCCGTTGAAGGTCAGGCGCAAGTCCAAGGCCGAGATCGACAGCAAGGTGAAGGAGATGCTGCGCCTCGTCCGCCTCGAAGGCTTCGAGGATCGCAAGCCGGCGCAAATGTCCGGCGGCCAGCAGCAGCGCGTCGCGCTTGCCAGAGCGCTTGCCTATGATCCGCCGGTGCTGTTGATGGACGAGCCGCTGTCGGCGCTCGACAAGAAGCTGCGCGAGGAAATCCAGCATGAGATCCGCCGCATCCACCAGCAGACGGAAGTGACGATCCTCTACGTCACGCACGACCAGGAGGAGGCGCTGCGGCTCTCCGACCGTATCGCCGTCTTCTCGAAGGGCGTCATCGACCAGATCGGGACGGGCCCTGAACTCTACGCCAATCCTCGGACGCGCTTCGTCGCCGAATTCATCGGCGACAGCGACTTCATTTCCTGCGACCTGGTGTCATCCTCCGATGGACAAGCCACCATTGCGCTCGGAGGCGGGACGATCTTCGATCAAATTCCGGTGCATGGAAAAGGGACCTCCGGCGCCCGGGCGGCGCTGATGCTGAGGCCGGAGCGCATCCGCCTGTCGCGCGCCAGAGCAGCCGGCGCGGGTCTTGCCGCGACGGTCAGCGACATTACCTTTCTCGGCAACAATATCCACGTCTCCACAGAGACGGTGACAGGCGAGGCGCTTTCGGTCCGTTTGCCGTTCGGTCATGAGGCTATTGCCGGGCTCAATCGCGGAGATATAGTCCATCTGGATTTCGATCCCGGCGCCGCTCACGTATTCTGCTGAAAGTTGTCCCATGAAGCTCAATGATCCCTCGCTATTCCGTCAGGCCTGCCCCATTGCCGATCGCTGGATCGAAGCAGAAGGGCGCCGGGCGGCCATGGTCCGCAATCCGGCGACAGGTGAGGTGCTGGGCGCGGTCCCTGACTTCGGTGCGGCGGAAACGGAAGAGGCCATCCAGGCTGCCGTGGTCGCGCAGAAGCTTTGGGCAAAGAAGACGGCCGGCGAGCGCGCCACCGTTCTCAAGACCTGGCACCGCCTGATGATCGAAAACCGCGACGATCTGGCGATGATCCTGACGCTGGAGCAGGGAAAGCCGCTGGCCGAAGCCAAGGGAGAGATCACCTATGGTGCGAGCTTCATCGAATGGTTTGCCGAAGAGGCAAGACGCATCAACGGCGAGACCATACCGGGACATCAGCCGGACAAGCGGATCCTCGTCCTGCGCCAGCCGGCCGGCGTGGTGGCGGCGATCACGCCCTGGAATTTCCCGAACGCGATGATCACCCGCAAGATCGGCCCCGCGCTTGCCGCCGGCTGCGCCGTTGTTCTCAAACCGGCGCTGCAGACGCCGTTCTCCGCGATCGCGATCGCCGTTCTTGCCGAGCGCGCCGGCCTGCCGGCGGGGCTTCTCAATATCGTCACCGGTGACGCCGCCGCAATCGGCGGAGCGATGACCGCAAGCCGCGACGTCCGGGTCCTGACATTCACGGGCTCCACCCGGACGGGCGAGCTGCTTTACCGGCAATGTGCGCCGACGATCAAGAAACTCGGTCTCGAACTCGGCGGCAATGCGCCCTTCATCGTCTTCGACGACGCCGATCTCGACGCTGCGGTCGAAGGCGCGATCATCGCCAAATTCCGCAACAACGGCCAGACCTGCGTCTGCGCCAACCGGCTCTATGTCCAGGACGGCGTCTACGAGGCATTTGCCGACAAGCTCGCCGCGGCCGTTTCGGCATTGAAGGTAGGCAATGGTCTTGAACGTGACGTCGTGCTTGGGCCGCTCATCGACGACAACGCTGTCGCTAAGGTCGAGAGCCATATTCAGGACGCCGTTGCAAAAGGCGCGGGCGTCATTTCAGGCGGCAAGCGCCATGCACTCGGCGGCCATTTCTTCGAACCGACGATCCTGCGCGACGTCAACGCCGGCATGCAGGTCGCGCGCGAGGAAACCTTCGGGCCGCTCGCCCCGCTTTTCCGTTTCCGCGACGAAGAGGACGTCATCGCGCAGGCAAACGACACCGAGTTCGGCCTTGCTTCCTATTTTTACGCGCGCGACCTGTCGCGGGTCTTCCGCGTCGCCGAAGCGCTCGAGTATGGGATGGTCGGTGTCAATACCGGTCTCGTCTCGACGGCCGAGGCTCCGTTCGGCGGCGTCAAGATGTCGGGTCTCGGCCGCGAGGGATCAAAGCACGGCTTGGACGAATATACCGAACTCAAATATGTGTGCCTGGGCGGCATTGCCTGAGCGGGTCGATGCTTGCGCTTCCCGCGGAAAGCACCGGAACGGGGCTCGTCAGCATCGCCATGTATGTCACATCAGAGCCGCTCGCCCATGCGACGGCCGAGCTGTGGTCGTTCCTCCGAGACTATCTCTCGAACGCCGGCCTTCAGGATGTGCCGGAAAAGCTTGACCGGCCGGTTGGCTATGACGAGGCCTGGCTGCGGCCGGATCTGCTCCTGTCCCAGACATGCGGTTATCCCTTTGCCACGCGCCTGCGTGGCAGGGTACGCCTGGTGGTGACGCCCATATACGGTCATCCAGGCTGCGACGGCGCGCTGATGCGAAGCTTCATCATAGTCCGCAAGGATTCGCCGCTTCGGTCGCTGAAGGATTTGCGCGGTACCACCGCCGCGATCAACAGCGTCGACAGCAATTCCGGCAGCAATCTGTTTCGCGCCGCCGTCGCTCCGCTTGCCCGGGGCGGTCGCTTCTTTGGCCGGATCATTGAAACCGGCAGCCACGGCGGCAGCATTGCTGCCGTGGCCGAAGGCCTGGCTGACAGCGCGGCCATCGACTGCATCACCTATGCCAATATCGGCCGGTTCGATCCCGGCGATCTGAAGCGGGTTCGCATCATCGCCGAAACGCCTCAAGGCCCCGGCCTGCCGTTCATCACTTCGGGCAATGCACCGGACGAGAGGGTCCAGCTCCTGCGAAACGCACTGCGTGCCGCCATCGAGGAGCCGTTGCTAGCCGAAATGCGTGCGGCTCTGGGTCTCGTTGATATTTCCGTGCTTTCCGAAGCCGATTACGAGCCGCTTCCATCATTGGCCGAAGATACATTGCCGCAGCTAAGAGCCTGAAGAGTCGAATGGGATTGAGCATGCCGGCTTTGGTTCTGTTTCCGTGAGATGATGGGCGATGCGATGGCGAATTGCTTTCAAGGAATTTATTCGGTTCATTACCGCGTTAGATCTGTTGAGCGTCTCGCTGAAATTGGTTGCGATAGAACGGAACGCTGCCGCTACGCGACATATACAACACTGATGCTATGCTGAATCCGGCGACACCAATTCCGGCAACCAAATCGACGATGTAGTGTCCGCCTTCAGTGATTGCGGACAGCAGCATTAGCGTATTTAATAAGATCATCGGAAGTCGTGTCCATCGTATCGTCCACGCACCCCAACAGCACAACACCGCTACCGCTGCATGAACCGACGGGAACGAGATAATGCCGCTTGCATGCTCCAGTTGCAGGACAAAGTGGGGGTCATCCCTGACTGCTAGGATCTGAGGAACGTATTCCAAACCAAGCATTCCATTGATGTTTTTGAGATCGCCGGGATTGACGGCAAAATCAGTGTAGGTTCCGAGGGCAGGATACCAAATGGTGATGAAACTCGCGATGACGCAGATCAAGCCGTATGTCCCGACAACCTGATACGCGCGCGCTCGGTGACCACACAGACTTAGCACAACTGGAAGAAACAAAAGCTGGTGATGGAACGTTTGGTAAGCAAACGTCATTGACTTTGCAAGCAGAGGATTTGCGTCGAGAAAAGCAATCAAGCTCAACCAGTCGACGCCAAGAAGACGATCCAATTGGAGCAGTTGTTGATCCTGCAGGGGCCGATTCAACGCAAAAGCAACGTAAGTCGACACGACAAGCGGGCTCGTTAGCAATAAGCCGATGCCTGTGCATTCGACAATGCAGAGCAGCGATGGGATTCTCCGCCAACTGCATAGGAGGCCGAATCCCAAGAGATAAAGCAGGGCGACCGTGCTTAGCTGCATAAAGCCTCTCGGATCCACCGGTAGGCCGACGAGCCAAGCCAGCATCGGAACAATCGCGTAGACAGCTCCAGTAAGGCCTATCAGAAAGGCTCGCGCTATGGACGTCTCGACCATCGAATACCCTCAATTTATGCGCGACTTATTACGTGTGACAAGTTAAGATTAAGTAGGTCCGGCGCGGTAAGTCTTGCTTCGACCGCGCACCGGCACGTGACCGGATGGCACCCAAGTGTCCCTTCGCGCAGGCAGGCAAGCTGCTCTCGCGCCGCCCTGTTATCCCGAGCACGGCTGCTACATGGTGCCGATGGGCGGACCGAGTGCGCGCGGCCGGAACCTCGAACTCTGGGGCTTGCCGCTCCCTTGAATCCGCGGCGACGGCGATGATCCGCCGATTCGCTTCCCGTCATCGGCAACTCCCGCCGCTTGCCCACCTCACCTATGCCTTCGGGCACGGCCATCTCGCCGTGACATTGTCCCCTCTGACTGGCTATCTCCTTACTGAGCTTGTCGGCGGCCGGACGCCCGCTGTCGATCTGACGCCGCTTCGTCCTGGCCGGTTCTGAGGATTATGTGTTTGGGCTGGGTGTGATGAATATCGACAATATTCGCTACGCTACCCACGATCAGACGAACGAATATGCCGATGGCATCCGGTAGTATTCATGTGAAGATCAGTGGGCAGTTGCAGGTCGGCGATGACGGCCTCTATGAAAACGCGACCGAATATATTCGCGCTCTCATTCGCCGCGACTTGCAGACCTGTAATGAAGCCTCGGACATGCTGCAGAGGGAGCTCGCGCCCGCAATGCGGGCCGAAGACAGCGAATTCTTCTCGGTATCGGCCGAAAACGTCATCCGCCGTAACCAGCGTCGATAAGCCTGATGGCAGCCTATCGATTTTGCCCGCGCGCCGACGACGTCGCAGGACAAGATTTGGCCCGACACGGTCGAGGCGTGGGGAGAGAAGCAGGCGGACACCTATATTCTCGGGCTGCACGCGTATTTGCAGCGTTTGTGCCAGGATCGGCCCACCAGGCGACAGCTTCCACAACGTCTGGCGGTTCCGGCAGACATCAAGCGTTCAGTCAATTTCGGTCGTTACGAGCATCACTATGTGTTCTTTCGCGAGCTTAAGAACGGCGATCTTGGTATCATGAGCATTCTTCAAGAACGGATGAATCTGCCGGTCCGGCTCAAAGAGGATCTGGCGGCTCTCTTGAACAAACAGCCGTGAGGCGCGGGATCTTCGGTCGTTAGGATTGCTTCTCGAGGAGGGGCTTTAGCCCGGTCTCAGAACCGGTGTTCCGCTCCCTCCATCGGATTTGCCCAGACCGTCATGCCTGATGCAAACGGCGTCTCGCCTTCGGCGCGCACGATCATTTCGCCGAGTTCGGGGACATCGAGATAGAGGATCGCGTCGGCGCCGAGCCGTTCCACATGTCGGATTCTGCCTTGCCACTGGCCGGTGCCTTCCGAAAGCCTGATATGTTCCGGGCGAACGCCGTAGGTCGTGCAGTTCATTCGCCGTGCCGTCTCGCCGCCATAGAGGTTCATTTTCGGGCTGCCGATGAAGCCGGCAACGAAGGGTGTGGCGGGATTGCGGTAGAGCTCCATCGGGCTGCCGATCTGCTCGACGGCGCCGCCGTTCAAAATGACGATCTTGTCGGCCATCGTCATCGCCTCGACCTGGTCGTGGGTGACATAGATCATCGTCGAGTTCAGGCGGGCGTGGAGTTCCGAGATCTCCAGGCGCATCTGTGCCCGGAGCGAGGCATCCAGATTGGAGAGCGGCTCGTCGAACAGGAACACCTTGGGATCGCGCACGATCGCCCGGCCGATGGCGACGCGCTGCCGCTGGCCGCCGGAAAGCGCTTTCGGCTTTCTCTGCAGCAGATGAGTGAGCTGAAGCGTTTCGGCTGCCGCCGCGACCTTCTCGGCGATCTCAGCCTTCGGGCGACGGGCGAGCGAAAGTCCGAAGCCGATATTCTCGGCAACCGTCATATGCGGGTAGAGCGCATAGCTCTGGAACACCATGGCGATGCCTCGCTCGGAAGGTTCCGCATAGGTCACGTCCTTGCCGCCAATGGTCAGCCTACCCGAGGTCGTCTCTTCCAGGCCGGCGATGATGCGCAGCAGCGTCGACTTCCCGCATCCCGACGGGCCGACGAAGACGACGAATTCGCCAGAGGCAACCTCCAGATCGATCCCCTTGATGACTTCAAGTGCGCCGAAGCTCTTGCGAACCTGTTTGAGACTGAGTTCAGCCATTCTGCTACCCTTTGACTCCGCCCGCCGTCATGCCCGCGACGATCTGGCGGTTGAAGAAGATGAATACGATCAGCGGCGGGATCGTTACGAGGAGGATGTTCATGAAGAGCAGATTGTACTGGCTCGAATACATGCTCTGGAAATTATAGAGCGTCAGCTGCACCGTCACATTCTCCTTGCCCGGCAGGTAATAGAGCGGATTGGTGAAATCGTTGAAGATCGCGATCGACTGGACGACGATATTGGTCACGGTCACCGGCTTCAGCAGCGGCAGGACCACGCGGAAGAAGATCTGCCGAGGCTTGGCGCCGTCGATCAGCGCCGCCTCGTCGAGATCGCGCGGGATGGTCGAAATGAACGACCGATAGAGCAGGACCGAAAAGGAGAGATTATAGGCAACCTGGATCAGGATCATCCCGGTCATGGTCTTGAAGAGGCCGATGTCCTGCAAAAGGCCGATGGTGGGAACAACGGCCGGCGGCATCATCAGGCCCATCAACAGCGCAGCGAAGGCCACGCGGTTCCATGCGGTCTTGCGGCGCTGCATCACATATCCGACCATCGCCGACAGCAGGATCAGGATAGTGACGGAAACGACCGTGATCAGAGTCGAATTGAAATAGGCGAGCACTAGCTGATAGTCGCGCGCCTTGAAGACGGCGACGAGATTGTCCCAGAACAGCCAATGCTCAGGAAGTTCGAAATCGAGGCGGGAGGCCTCCGATTTGGATTTCACCGCCTGCAGAGCGACGAAAACGAAAGGCATGACGAAGATGACCGCCCCGACGGCAAGGGCAATTGCACCCGTCACATAGGGGCGGACGCTTCTCATTCCTCGACCTCGCGCCGGTTGAACCACAGGGTGAAGGGCAGGATGATCACGGCGATCAGCGCGAACAGGATGACGTTTCCGGCCGTCGACAGACCATAGAAGCCAGCCTGGTACTGCTTGTAGATGACCGAGGCGATCACATCGGAGGAGAAGCCGGGGCCGCCGCGAGTCATGGCCCAGATCAGGTCGAAGGATCGCAAGCCGCCGATCAGCGACAATGTCACGACGATGACGGTGGCAGGGCGCACGAGCGGCAGGGTGATCCGAACGAATTGCTGGAGCCGTGTGGCGCCGTCGATCCTGGCGGCCTCATAATAGTCGGGACTGATCGCAGCAAGGCCGGCGATGAAGATCAGGGTGGCAAGGCCGACCCCCTTCCAAACATCGACCAGGGCCACCGAAAAAAGCGCGAGCGTCGGATTGGTCAGCCATCCCGGCCCCGGCATTCCAAGCGTCTCGAGCGTAACATTGATGATGCCCTTGGTCGGATGCATCATGACCGTGAAGGTGATGCCGATGCCGATGGTCGAAACCAGCACGGGAAAGAAGACCAGCGTGCGCAGAAAACCGCGGGCGAAGATATTGCTGGTGAGCAGCACGGCCAGCAGCAGTCCGCAGACCGTTTTCAGGCCGGATGTCGTCAGCGCGTAGATCAGCGTGTTGATCAGCCCCTTGACCAGGAACGGTTCGGAAAAGAACTGCTGGAAATTTTCAAGCCCGATGAATTGGGCTGTCGAGAGATCCCAGCGCGTCAGGCTGTACCAGAGAGACGATATGGTCGGAAAAAGGAACAGCACGCCGTAAATGATGGCGGCGGGGATAAAAAACCATAGGGGGTAGGGCGAATTGCGCGAGCGCGGGCGTATCTCGGTCATGACTACCTCTTCGATCGGGAAACCTCGCCCTTCAGGAGCGAGGTTGATGACCCGAGCGTCCGCTACCAGTTGGGCAGGGCGAGTTGCTTGGCCTGTTTGCGCACATCCTCGTCATAGAGCTTGGCGGCTTCCGCAGGCTGACGGATGCCGGAACCGACTTCGACGGTGATCTGCTCCAACGCCGGGCCCTTGACCGGCGAAACGAACTCCAGCGCTGGCGTCGTTTTGTCCTTAGCCTCGAAATAAGGAAGCATGTCCTTGATTGCAGGCGGCACGTCCGCCGGGAGATCGCAACCGTCGACGAGGGAGGGCCCTTGCACGGCGTTGGTTTCCACCATCACCTTGCAGCCTTCGACGCTGCCGGCAAAATCAATGAACTTCTTTGCTTCCTCGGCGTGCTGGCTGGTGGCCGGAATATAGAGGCCAGGCGGCATCCAGACCGTCAGGCCGTTCGTGGCTGCCTCATCGCTCGGTTGGGCGAAGAAGCCGACATCGCTGAGGTTTTCAGGATAATTCTGTTTAATTGCGCCGACCGCAAAGCTCAGCATCGGATAGTGCGCCGCCTCGCCGGTGGCCACCATTCTCAACCCGTCATCATAGCTTGCTGCGCCGAAGTCTTCATTCATCAGCCCGGCGTCATGAACTTCCTTCAGGCGTTCGAAGCCTTTCATCGCTGCCGGCGTGTCTGCATATTTCGCCTTGTTGGCGGTATAGTCGGCAGCGAAGTTCGGAACGGCAGCATGCAGGTTGTAATAGTCGGCCAATACGAACAGCTGCGAGGTCCAGGTATCGCGATAGGTTTGCGCGACTGCGACCTTGCCCGATGCCTTGACCTTGGCGTTGTTCGCCATGAACTCCGCCCATGTCTTTGGCACCGAGAGGCCGAGGTCCTGGTAGATCTTTCTGTTGTATAGAATCCCGCCGGCCATCGCCGTACCGAAGGGAACGCCATAGACTTTGCCGTCGGCACTAACGACGGCCTTGAAGTCTCCGGACACTTTCGCCTGCGAGGCGAGACCGCTCAGATCGACAAGCGTTTGCGTCGGCTTCAGCGCCTGCAAGAGCGACCCGGAATTATACAGGAACACATCGGACATCTCCCCCGTCGCCAGACGCGTCTTGACGATATTGTCGCCTTCGCCACCGCCCGGCCGCTGCTCGATCTCGATCGTCACGTCGGGTGCCTTGCTTTGATAAGCGGCAACCAGCGCCTCTGCCGCCGCGACCGTATCGGGATTGTTGTCGATCAGGAATGACAGCGTGACTTCGGCCTGCGACGGGCCGGCCGCGGCCAAGGCCAGAAGCGCGGATGCGCCGGCAAGAATGAGCTTTATCCGATGTGTCATGACGTTCCTCCTCTGAACGGTTTGACCTGTATGCTCCTCAATAATCGGGTAGGGAAAAGACCAGCCTATGCGTGCCTGGGGGAAGAACCGCCTCCTCGATGACAAGCTCGCCATTGAGTGACGCATTGTGGTGCCGCCGGCCGGGCCGGAAGCGGCCGACGCAACCCTCCGGGAGCGTCAGCACATAGGTGACCTCGCTGCCGGTGCAGTGCCAGCCGGCCTCGATGCGCCCCTGGCTGATATCGTGATAGGTCGAAACCGGCGAAAGCGACGGGATCGGCGCCGGGTCGACGATCACTTCGGCAAAGCCGGGTGCGGCCGGGCTCGGCGAAATGCCGGCGACACATTCGAACAGCCATTGGCAGACCGCGCCATAGGCATAGTGGTTATAGCTGTTCATGTCGGGTTCGTAGATGGTGCCGTCGGGCGCCATCGAATCCCAGCGCTCCCAGATCGTCGTCGCCCCCTTTGAAACCTGGTAGAGCCAGCCCGGCACATCCTCCTGCAGGAAGACTTTTTCGGCGAGGTCGTCCATCCCGAGTTTCGTCAGGGCCGGCAAAAGGGCCGGCGTGCCGATGAAGCCGGTGCCGATCTTGTAGTCGGCATCGACGACCACCTGCCTCAAATGTCGCCGGGCGGCCTCATGATGTTCACCCGGTATCAGGTCATACAGGAAGGCCAGCGCATAGGATGTCTGATCGTTATGGGCGAGCCGCCCGGCCGGCGTGATGAACTCGTTGGCAAAAGCCAGTCGGATCTTGTCGGCGCGGCCCTTCATCTGCTCTTCGAGCGCATGCTCGCCGAGAACACCAGCGACCTTTGCTAGAAGATCCGTCGAAATGAAGTGGTATAGGGTCGCCGCACAATCGTCGGCAATGGTCGGGCGCGGCTTTCTGTTATCGCCGACCGGCTGCAGCCAGTCGCCGAAGGTGAAGCCGCGGGCGCCCCAATGCGAGGGCGGATGGACGATCGGGCCGTCCGAGATGGACCAGACGAAATCGACCCAGCGCACCATGGAATCCAGGCATTCCGAAAGAACGGCTCGGTCGCCGTAATGGGTGTAGAGGACCCAGGGGATCACGACAATCGCGTCGCCCCAGCCGGTCGAGCCGGCATAGCCCGGGAAATTGCCGGGGTGCAGACGCGTCGGGTCGGGCGAGAAATGCGAAACGGCGCCGTCCTCGCGCTGGTCGGCCATCACATCGCGCAGATATTTCTTGAGGAAGGACTGGCTGTCGCTCAGCCAACAGGCCGTCGCGGCAAAGACTTGGGCATCACCCGTCCAGCCGAGCCGTTCGTCGCGTTGCGGGCAATCTGTGGGCACTTCGATGAAATTGGCGCGCTGCGACCAGATGGTATTTTCAACCAGGCGATTGACGAGAGGATTGCCCGAGGTGAAGCCGCCCGCCGGTTCCGGCACCGAGGAGATTGGGATCGAGGCGATTTCAACAATCTCCGCATCGCCCTTGATCGTCACCCTGGCATAACGGAAGCCGTGAAAGGTGAAATGCGGCGCATAGGTCTCGTCACCACCTCCGCTGAGCGTATAGAGGGTATGCGCGGCGGCGGCGCGATAGTTGCGATTGTCGAAATGGCGTTCCGGCCCAAGGACTTCCGAGTGCTCGACCCGCACTTCGGTGCCGCTGACGCCACGGACCGTGTATCTGACGTAGCCGCCGACATTCTGGCCGAAATCATAGATCGTCCTGCCTTCATGATCGGTCCAGCTTTCGATGGGGGCGAGCGGCTGCAGCTCCCGCACCGCTGTCGTCTCGTGCGCGACGAGCAGCCCCGTGTCGAACGGCAATCGCTCGGTCCCGTGGGTTTCGGCGACCTTTTCCAGGCGTGCATCGTAAATCTCACCGAAATAGATCCCCGACTTCTGGATCGGCAGAAGGCCGCTTTGCCAGGTCGTATCGGTAGAAAGAATGGTGCCGCTGGGGCCGACCAGATCCGCAATGGCCCCGATCCTGTCGCCCCAGCAGTTGGGAATAGCCTGGGCACCCCACATGATGGGCGAGCGGTACCATCCATCGGCGAGCCAGATTTCTATCCGGTTAATGCCTGACTTCAGAAATCTCGAGATGTCGTATCGCTGATAGGCAATGCGGGCGTCGTAATTCGTCCAGCCGGGCGTCAGCAGATCGTTGCCGACGCGGGTGCCGTTGATGAAGCAGCGATAGAGGCCGAGCGCCGAGATGAAGAGTCCGATCGGAAGGTCGGTGCCGTCATGATCGAAGGTCTTGGAGACGAAGCTTGCGGCCGTTCCCTGGCCGCGGTCCGACAGTGGTGCGATCATCTCTCCGGACCAGGCGCGATAAACGAGATTGCCGTCGATGGCTGCCGGCTGAAAGTTCATCAAGTCCTCCCGCAGAGTTGTAGAACGTTCTCCATATAACGTTCTACATTTTTTTCGGAAGTGCAATAGAAATTTCGTCACCAGTCTGCCATGGTGTTTCTAAGGGCGATTGTGACCGCCCGCAGCGCAAGTCCAGAGATTTCATGTCGATCGAAGAGAAAAAAAGACTGCAACGAAATGATCGCGTGACGATCCGGACGGTGGCAACGCATGCAGGCGTATCGGTCGCCGCGGTCTCGAAGGTGATGCGCAACGCTTACGGCGTCAGCGAAGCGCTGCGGGCAAGAGTGACCGACGCTATTGAAGCGCTTGGATATCGGCCCTCACGGGCGGCGCGCGGGTTGCGCGGCCGGAGTTTCACCATCGGCGTGCTTTTGATCGACATCCGCAACCCCTTTCTGCCGGAGGTGATTGCCGGGGTAAACGGTGTGCTGGCGCCTTCGCATTACCAGGCGATGATCGGCGTCAGTGATGCGCGCGTACAGCTGGAGACGTCGTTGATCGAGTCGATGATCGACTACAAGATGGACGGCCTGATCCTGGTTGCGCCGCGCCTGCCTTCGGACATCATCGCAAAATTCGCGGCTCAGATACCGATCGTCGCCGTCGGTTATCACGATGCCGGCGCCACGGCCTTCGATACGGTCAATGCCGACGACCAGCGTGGAGCCGAAATTGCGGTGGAAGCGCTGCTTGCCTGCGGCTATCGCGACATCGAAATGCTGAGCCTCGGCGAGCGTGAGGGGCACCAGGTCTCTGTCGTGCGCCAGCGCGAGATCGGCTTCCGCCGGGCGATGCAGCGTGCCGGACTGGGATCGTCCGCGCCGATCACCAAAATTCCGATCGCCCCGCCAAAGCGGGAGAAAACGATGCGAAAGTTCCTGTCGAGAAAGAACAGGCCGCGCGCCGTCTTCTGCTGGAGCGATCTCGACGCCATCACTCTTCTGAGCCTGGCGATGGAGATGGGTGTGCGTGTGCCCGAGGATCTTGCCGTCATCGGATATGACAATTCGTCGACCGCAGCGCTCGGCCTCGTCAATCTCGCAAGCATCGATCAATCGGGCAGGGAGCTCGGTCAGGTCGCCACCCGGACGTTGATTTCGAGAATAGAGGGCCGCGCCGGCGCGGAGCATATTTTCCAGATGCCGTCGCTGGTCAGCCGCAACAGCCTGACCCGATCCGGCAAGGCTCCGGTCACTTAGAGCGAGGGATGGAAAGGCCGGCAGCTCATCTGCGCTGCCGGCCTCGTAATCTCAGGCGGCGTTGGCGAGTTTCGAAGGACGCGTCGCGGCAGCCTTCTCGACCATGGCGGTGACTTCGGTGCGCCGTGCCCCTGAAAGCGGCAGGCGCGGCATGCGGACGCGTTCCGAGCCGCGGCCCATGATCTGCTCGGCGAGCTTGATCGACTGCACGAGGTCATGCTCGGCATCGAGATGCAGAAGCGGCATGAACCAGCGGTAGATCCTGCGGGCCTCTTCCCAATCGCCGCGTTCGGCGGCGGCAACGAGCTGCACGGATTCCTCCGGGAAGGCGCTGGTCAGCCCCGAGACCCAGCCCTTGGCGCCGAGCATCAGTCCTTCGAGCGCGACGTCGTCTAGGCCGGCGAAGATATCGAAACGGTCGCCGAATTCGTTGATGAGATCGGTGAAGCGGCGCGGATCCGGCGCGCTTTCCTTGACCGCCTTGATATTGGGCACATCGGCAAGCACCTTCAGCACATCGGCGCCGATGTTGACGCGGTAGGCCGGCGGATTGTTGTAGAGCATGATCGGCAGCGAGGTCGCTTCGGCGACGGTGCGGAAATGCGCGATCAGCTCTTCGGGCTTCGGCACATAAACCATGGCCGGCAGCAGCATCAGCCCGTCGGCGCCGAGTTTTTCGGCGTCGCGGGCATAGGCCACGGCACGGCGCGTATCGAATTCGGAGACGCCCGTCACGACGGGGACGCGGCCGTTGACGACCTCGACGGCGGCTTTGAGGATCGTACGCTTCTCGTCGGGATCGAGCGAGTTGTTCTCGCCACATGTGCCCATGACGATCAGCCCATTGACGCCGTCGTTGACGAGCGCGTCCTGAACACGCTGGGTTGCGGAAAGATCCACGGAAAGATCTTCGTTGAACTGCGTCGTTACGGCGGGAAATACGCCCTTCCATCCTGTTGTCATCGATCGAAACTCCGTTAAAGTCGGTTGGTTATATACAAACTGTCGACAAGACTCAATCGCCATGATTTGTAAATTCGTGGGGCGTTGCCGAATTCGGCCAAAACGCATTACAAGGCTCTCATCAAGGGGAGGGACGCATGCAGAACGACGCGGAAAATGTGCGGGTGCGCGGTTCCGGCACGCAGAGCATCTATGCCGCGCTGCGCCGGGAGATCCTGTCGATGGCGCTGGAACCCGGCAGCCCGCTCGATGAGGTGCGGCTGTCGGAACGTTTCGGAATGTCGAGGACACCTATTCGCGAAGCGCTGTTGCGCCTTGCCGCCGACGGGCTGGTCACGACGCTGCCGAACCGGAACACGATCGTTGCGCCGATCGATTTCGCCAACCTGCCCACCTATTTCGAAGCGCTGACGCTGATGTACCGGGTGACGACGCGCGGGGCCGCCGGGCGGCGGAACGACGCGATCATGGAAACCATCCGCCGGCACCAGAAGGACTTCGCCGGCGCGGTTGCTAAGCGCGACGCCTATGCGATGATCGAGGCCAACCGTGAATTCCACGTGGCGATCGCCGAGCTTGCCGGCAATACCTATTACACGGCCTTCTTCGCCAAACTGCTCGACGAAGGCCGGCGCATACTTCGCCTTTATTATTCGACCTTCGACGACCGGCTGCCCCGACAATATGTCGATGAACACGAGGAAATCATCGCCGCCATCGAGGCCGGAGACGCCGAACGCGCCGACCGGCTGGCCATCGCCCACGCCGGCCAGATCGTCCGCCAGATCCAGGACTATCTCGCGCGCAACCTCGACCGGCCGGTGGCGATCGGCCTGTCCTGAAGCGCCGCCGGGATGGCCAGAAAAGGAAAGAACAGGAAAAGCATATGTCGTGGCAGCACCCCATACTCCGCATCACCGAGGAGGAGCGGCAGGATCGCCTTTCCAGGCTTCGAGAGGCGATCGACGCCGAGGGACTGGCCGGCATGCTTCTCGGCCCGACCGAAAGCCTGCGTTATTTTACCGGCCTCGTCTGGCATCCGAGCGAAAGGTTTCTCGGCGCGCTCGTCACGCCGACGGCCGTTTCCTATATCGTCCCCGGTTTCGAGCGCAGCCGTGTCGAAACCCTTCCGCACCTGCCGGGAGAAATTCTGGTATGGGAAGAGGAGGAGAGCAGTGCTTCACCCATTTCCCGCCTTGTCGGCCGAGGCGGCAGGCTTGCCCTTGATGACGGCCTGCCGCTTTTCTTCTATCACGCCTTGGCGGCGGCGATGGGCGCCGAAAGGCTCGCCGATGGCGGCCGGCTGATCCGCGGCCTGCGTCGCATCAAATCCGCCGCGGAGATTGCGCTGATTCAATATGCGATGAACCTGACGCTCAACGTGCACAGGCAGGTGCATTCGCTGTTGAAGCCAGGCATCACCTCATCCGAGGTGGTCGATTTCATCGATCGGCAGCATCGCCAGGCCGGCGCCGATGACGGCTCGACATTCGCAATCGTCTCCTTCGGGCTAGCGACCTCGCTGCCGCATGGCGCAGACGGCGATCAGATCCTCGGCGACGACGACGTCATTCTCGTCGATACCGGCTGCCGGATCGACGGCTATCATTCCGATGTCACCAGGACCTATATGCTCGGCGGCGGCAACGGCGCCTTTGAACGTGCCTGGTGGATCGAACGCGAGGCGCAGCAGGCCGTGTTCGATGCCGCCCGGATCGGTGCCGCCTGTTCGAGCCTCGACGATGCGGCCCGCAAGGTGCTCGCCAAACATTTCCTCGGCCCCGACTATCGCCTGCCGGGACTGCCGCATCGCGCCGGTCATGGCCTCGGGCTCGAGATCCACGAGGAGCCTTATATCGTTCGCGGCAACGACACCCCGCTTGCGGCCGGCATGTGTTTTTCCAACGAACCGATGATCGTCTTTCCGGAGAAATTCGGGATCCGACTGGAAGACCATATCTACATGACAGCCGAGGGACCGCGCTGGTTCACCGCGCCGGCGAGGGGACCGACCGAACCGTTCTCCGCAGACGGCGCCACGCCTTAGCCGCTCCGGTTAGGTCCTTGAGTAGCAACGGAACAACGAGCCTACATAAGGGCCACTTCGGCGAGGCTGCTTCTTCGGCCCGACGCGGTGTGAGTGACTAAGTTCAAGTTTCAATTCGCATTGTGGAAATGAGCTCCTCGCGCTTGGCTAAAGCTTGAATGGCCCGCTCCCCAAGTTCGCGGGCCACAAGATTAAGCAAGCCTTCGCAGAACACGATATAGGCGCCCATGCTGTTGCTGAAAAAGCTGCTCGCATGGGGCACGAAAAATGCGTGCCGCGAGGGGCCGACGAGAGGGGAGGCGCGCGTGTCCGTCACCGCTATGACGATGAGGCCGAGCTTCGCCGCGATTTCGGCCACATTTGCGACGCTGCGTGTGTATGGCGCGCAGCTCGCAACGACGACGACATCGCCTTTCTCCAGTTGGGCCAAGGCCTCGGCGACGCCAAGACGAGGCGCATCCAGCAGCGAGACATCGCTGCGCAGCATCCCCAGTCCATAGGTCAGAAAGCTTGCGAAGGCATGGAATTGGCGGACGCCATGGATCCTGACGCGGCGGGCGTTTGCAAGCAAACCGGCGGCTTCAAGCAGCGAATTCGGCTCGATCTGAGCCAGAAAGCCGTCGATGTTGTTCTTGGTCTCCAGGCCAAGTCGGTCAAAGATATGCAATTCCTCCTCGCTGTCTTCCTTCGTGGAAAGCAGACGACCCGCCTGGCGGCTGTAAAAGTACCTGTCGTCAGAGGAAAACGCCTGGCGGAAAACACTCTGGAAATCGCTGAATCCGGCAAAACCGAGCTTTTGCGAAAGCCGTGTCAATGTCGAAGCATTCACCCCGAGAGCGTCGGCCAATTCGGATATGGTGCGAACCGCGGTTTGCTCTGGCGTGTCCACCAGCTTCGCCAGCACATCGAGCGCCTTGTTGCCGAGCGAGATATTGGCATTCTCACGATTGATCCTCACGGTGAGGTTCCGAAGCTCCTCAATTGTCGCCGGCTTCGCAAATCCGGCAGCCTCATCCGTCACAGTCATGCCCCGCCTCGATGTCACATTGTCGCGATCTTTAGGCCCATATTCTCAAAACGAGCCACCGATCCCGCTCCATCATAAACGGCCCAATCGATGCTGTCCTTGCCGATCTTGAACACGGCGGTCGCCAGCGTGTTCTCGTTGTCGGGATCGTCGGGCTGGGAGCGATAGATCGGAAGCGCGTGACGTTTTCGATCCCAAAGGATGGACAGTGGGTCCAATGATTCATCGCTTGCGTTGAGCATATCCTGTCCGCGATCCTGACGTGAGTTCGACGACCCTGTTATGATTTGCGGCTCGGATGCCATCTCCGCATGCACAAGATGGTTCGCGTGGATGGATGGGCTGGTGATGTCCGCGATCGAACAATTCCTGTGGGTGAATTCGACACTGGCCAGTCGGGATTGCCCTGCCTGCGCCAGCGTCAGGTGAAACGCACCGGAGCGGGGCGCACCGGAAAGCAAAGTCAGCGCAGCATCGATCGTCGGGCAGTCGAGGATCGCGCGGGTCAGCACCATGCGCGGCAACCCGTCTCCGCCAAGTTTTGAGCGGATGTTGTTCACGGTCAGCACGAGGCCGCTGCCATTGATCGCGAATGTATGTCCGGGTATGGAGCCCGGATAGACGAATGCCGTGAACGGCTGGCCTTGTTCCGGGACGATGGTTGCCAGTGCGCATCCCGGTCGCAAGCCTGGATCACCGTCCTCATTATGGGCGACGACCGGGAACCGGCCCGGCATCTGAACGGTGGTGCAGCCATCCGGCGCCATTGCCCAGAGGTCGCCTCTACAGTTCCACGCAAGGACGTCGTCGAAGGGCAGCCCCAGTCCGTCCGCCAGGCCGGAGAGCTCCTGCCAATAGTGCGGATAGTGCTGTTCGACCAGCGATCTTGCCATCCGTACCCGGTCGTCGTGCTTGAATGCCATCACCGTTGCCCAGGCATAGGTCTTGACGAGATGAGCGTGAACGAGGGCAGCGCCCTGGCGCCCGAGACCTTGACCGATGTCGTAGTGGCTACCCCTCAGGGTCAGGCTGGCAAGGCGATGGGCGGTATCAGTGGACATGCTGCAGGAACTCGCGGAGACGTGGGTTTTCGGGGTTGTCGAGAAGAAGGGCCGGATCACCGTCGACGGCGATGTCGCCGTTTTCCATGAAGATCAGCCTTGTTCCGACTTGGCGGGCGAAACCGATTTCGTGTGTCACCACGATCATCGTCATGCCCTCTTCGGCCAGCGATTGCATGACGCGCAGCACTTCATGGCGCAGCTCCGGATCGAGCGCCGAGGTGGGCTCGTCGAACAGCATCAACTTCGGTTTCACCGCCAGGGCACGCGCAATGGCGACACGTTGCTGCTGGCCGCCGGATAACTCCGATGGATAGTGATGGCCGCGATCGGCAAGTCCGACCTTCGCAAGCAGGGCCGATGCCTGCTCGGTTGCCTCTGCCTTGCCGAGTTTGCGAACCCTGCGTGGACCGAACGCAACATTCTCAAGCGCGGTCATCTGCGGGAACAGATTGAACTGCTGAAACACCATCCCGGCCTCCTGCCGGATCAGCCGGACCTTAGAACGGCTTTCCCGGACGCTTATTCCATCGACGATTAGATCGCCGCCGCTGATCTCCTCAAGCGCGTTTATACAGCGCAGCAGGGTGGATTTTCCCGATCCTGACGGGCCGATCAGCACGACGACTTCGCCCTTGCCAATCTCGAGGTCGACATCTTTCAAGACTGAAACCGGCCCAAAATTCTTGGTGACTTTTTTAAATTCGACGAGGCTCATAGGATTCGCATCCTCTTCTCGGTTACGCGCAGGAGGAGGGTCAGCGCTCCGGTCATAATCAGATAGAACACGGCAACGGCCGACCAGATCTCGACGGCGCGAAAGTTCGCCGCCATGATTTCCTGACCTTGGCGGGTCAGTTCGCCGACGCCGATGACGATGAACAGGGATGTGTCCTTCAAACTGACGATGAACTGATTTCCGAGCGCCGGGATCATGCGCCGGAAGGCCAGTGGCCCGACAACGTAGAACAGCACCTTCCAGAGGGGCAGACCCAGCGCGAGGCCTGCTTCCCTCAACCCCTTGTGAATGGACAGGAACGATCCCCGGACGATTTCGGCGATGTAGGCGCTCGCGTTGACGATGATCGAAGTGATCGCCGCCGTCATCGGATTGATCCTGATGTCGGCGATCAGCGGTAGTGCGAAGTAGATGAACATCACCTGCACGACGATCGGCGTGCCACGGATGAGTTCGACATATATCAATGCGATGCCATTCACGACGATATTGCCATAGGCGCGCATCAGGCCGGCAACAAGGCCGATAACGAGGCCGCCGACAAGCCCGGCGAGCGCGATCATGACCGTGAGTTGTGCGCCCCTGAACAGTTCCGGCAGTGCTTGCCAAACGACAGACCAATCGAATTCCATGCGAAGCATCTCCAAGCGGGAAAGGAGCGCCGGCAGGGCCCGCGCTGGTAAACTCGTTTGGAGATCAGCTCTTCGGTGGTTCGGTGCCGAACCATTTCTTGTAAATGGCGCTGTAGGTGCCGTTGGCCTTCAACTTGGCCAGCGAGACGTTTACCTTGGCGACAAGCTCGCTTCCCTTGGGAAAGGCCATGCCGTACTGCTGTGCCATCATCTGGGAACCGACGGTCTTCACTTTACCCTGACCGTTGGTCTTGATGTAATAGAGCACGTTCGGCGTGTCGTGCATCGCGGCGTCGGCGCGACCGGTCGCGACTTCCAGATAGGCATTGTCGCTATTGGGGAATAGGCGAAGCTCCGTACCCTTGAAGTTTTCCTTGGCGTAGTCGGTTGCTGATGTTCCCGTCTTGACGGCGAGCGTCTTGCCCTTGAGATCCTCCGGCCCCTGGATGGTGCTGTCCGTCGGAACCATCAATAGGAAGCCGCTGTCATAATAGCCGTCCGAGAAATCGATGACCTTCTTGCGCTCGTCCTTGATTGTGATGCCGGCGAGGCCGACATCGACCTGCTTGGTTTGAA
This sequence comes from Rhizobium sp. CNPSo 3670, assembly GCF_057784555.1. Classification (NCBI taxonomy): domain Bacteria; kingdom Pseudomonadati; phylum Pseudomonadota; class Alphaproteobacteria; order Hyphomicrobiales; family Rhizobiaceae; genus Rhizobium; species Rhizobium sp. CNPSo 3670. The sequence continues at coordinate 52,940 of NZ_JBXSOL010000009.1, read as the reverse complement.
GGGCGGGGATGATGCCGTTAAAGTCCATCGGCTGCAACGTGTAAGTGACGCCTATGTCCTTGGCGACGGCATCCCAGAGGTCGATATCGAAGCCGACATACTTGTCGCCTTCCTTGAATTCGAACGGCACGAATGCCGTATCGGTGGCCACGATCAGATCGGCGGCCTGTGCCGGAAGCGAGAGTGCGATTGTCGCCGTGACGGCGGCTCCAAGCAGGTATGCAAATCTCAGTTTCATGTGAGTTCCCCTTTTTGGGCAAAAAGCATCGGCCTTTGCCTTTGGTCAACGATTGCAAATATAGAATGCTTTTATTGTGTTGTCGCATTCAAAATTTGCGCGATACGCTGACAGGGTATGTATGAGTAGCCCAGCAGCGAGATGCCGTTCGCAGTTAAGGAAAACCGCAAATTAAGGGTCTGCAGGACGTCGATCGCGCGGATGTCAAGCGATTTCAATTAGTTAGCGGAATGCGAAAATACTGATGCGAAATCGCCGCTTGCTGGCTGCGCCTGGAAAATATCCAACTCGATCAAATATGATCCACTTAGATCATAAAATTTAATCAGGAAACAAATAGATCACAGATTGTTACACAGCTCGCTTGAAGGGCGCTAACCTTCGAGCCCGATCGTGATTGTCGCGGTATCCTTGCTCTTTTGAAGCGTCGGGGCCAACATCTGAGGCGCCGGCTGCTGGGATCGTGCAGGTCAGCAGAAGGCATGAGGCCGCGAGGCCCTGAAGATGTTCATCATGGCTGTTTTAGTCTCTCTGAATGACCTGGGCGCGCGCTTTTTAGCGCGTCACCTCACCGGATGGACGCATCGACGGCATCGCCAAGACGTTCGACGATGGTATCGATATCCTGCCGGTTCACGATGAAAGGCGGCGCCATCAGGACGTGATCGCCCGTCTTCCCGTCGATCGTTCCACCCATCGGATAGACCATCAGCCCGCGAGCCATGGCTTCCTTCTTGATGCGCGCATTGAGTTTCAGCGCCGGGTCGAAGGGGGCCTTCGTCGCCCGGTCGCTGACGAGCTCGATACCCTGGAATAGGCCACGCCCCCGGATGTCACCAACATGATGGTGGTTGCCAAACCGTTCGTTTAGCCTCGTTTCAAGATGGCTGCCCATTTCGATGACGTTGGCGAGCAAGCCATCGCGCTTCAGAATCTCCTGCACGGCAAGGCCGGCGGCCGCCGCCATCGGATGGCCCATATAGGTGTGTCCATGCTGAAAGAAGCCGGAGCCGCCGGCGAAGGCCTCGAAGATCGCGCCGGATAAAAGCACCGCGCCGACCGGCTGATATCCGCCGCCAAGCCCCTTGGCGATCGTCATCAGGTCCGGCGCAATGCCGTCCTGCTCGCAGGCGTGCAATGTGCCGGTGCGGCCCATCCCGCACATCACCTCGTCAAGGATCAGCAGAACGCCATATTTGTCGCAGATCGCCCGGATGCGCTTGAAATAGTCGGGGACCGGCGGAACGGCGCCGATCGTGGCGCCGACGACCGTTTCGGCGACGAACGCGATAACCTGGTCGCCGCCCAGCTCCAGAATCTTGTCTTCCAGCTGTTGTGCGGCGCGGGCTGCGTATGTTTCGTCGCTCTCCCCTTCTCTCTGGAAGCGATAGGCGTAGCAGGGGTCGATATGATGCGTCTCGATCAGCAGCGGTTTAAATTGTGACCGGCGCCATTCGTTGCCGCCGGTGGCAAGCGCGCCCAGCGTGTTGCCGTGATAGCTCTGACGGCGTGCGATGACGTGACGTCGCTGTGTCTCGCCTTTTTCCACGAAATATTGCCGTGCCATCTTCAGCGCTGCTTCGACGGCTTCCGAACCACCACTGACGAGATAGACGTGATCGAGCCCGGCGGGCGCATCAGCAACAAGCCGATCCGCAAGTTTCTCCGCCACTTCGGTGGTGAAGAAGCCGGTATGCGCATAGGCCATTTTGTCCAGCTGCTCATGCAGCGCCTTGATCACATCGGGATGTCCGTGCCCGAGGCAGGATACGGCAGCGCCTCCGGACGCGTCGATATAGGCTTTTCCATCGGCGTCGAAGAGTTCGATACCCTTGCCGGCGACGGCGACGGGGAGCTGCGCGTGAATAGCCCGGTGGAGAAGGTGCGTCATGGCGATCTCTTCATGTTTCTTGGCTTTAGGTGGATTTTGAATGCGGCCAGCTGCTCGTCGAAACGGCGGAGTGCCTGGACGGCCTCTTCTCCCCCCTGGCCCGCCAGCAGCGCGCCCAAAACCTCGGCAACGGCGAAGGCTGGTGACATGGTATGAAAGAAAGATGGACCCTCAGTCGAGACCAGAATGGTCGCCGTTGCGAATTGTGCGAGCGGCGCGACTTCGCTGTCGGTGATGGCGACGACCTTGATGCCGCGGCTTTGGGAGTATTCGGCAATTTCGATTGTTGCCCGGGTGTAAGGCAGAACGCTTGCGACGAGCAAAACGTCTTCCGCCGTTGCCGTGCCGATCGCATCCGCGCCTGTCCCGGCGATGCCATCGAGCATGGTCGATTTTTCGCCGATCAGCGTCAGGATATAATAAAGATGCCAAGCGATAGAGTGGCTGGCGCGCAGCCCCAGGCAGTAGACGCGGCGAGCCTTTGCCAATGTCGACGCGGCGTTGACGATCCGATCGAGGGATCGCGGCTCGGCAAGCCGGGCGATCTGCCCGCCGATCGAATTCAGCATTTCCGCCGCAAGAGCGTGGTCGCCCTTCAGCTTCTGGCTCAAGGCCTGGGCTCCGGCCTTGCCCGCAAAACCACCATCCGCACCGCGCATCGCCTCGGCATAGAGATCCCGGACATTGTCATAGCCAGCCAGGCCAAGATATTTCGCAAAGCGCGTCATGGTTGCCGGCTGTACGCCAGCTTGGCGCGCTTGTTCCCGCATGGACAGCAGGGCGACATCGCTTGGATGGTCGAGCACGTAACGTGCGGCCGCTTGCAGCTGGGCCGACATGCCGTCGAATGCCTTGACGATCGCTCCTGCCAAAGGTCCCTGGTTCATGGTCGTTACCTACATGGGTTCGATTTAAATTGCAACGTATGTTTCAGTATGTGATATAATGATCTATATGGATCACACATAGGCAAGTTGACGAAGATGAATGCAGAAACTGCTTTGAATTCAATTGCAATAGCCGTCGCGCCGAACGGAGGGCGCCGTACGAAGGTTGATCATCCAGCCATACCCCTGACGCCGGCCGAGTTGGCACAAACGGCGGCGGAATGCCTTGAGGCTGGCGCCGCCATGATCCACGTGCATGTCCGCAAGCCGGATGGCTCGCATCTGCTTGACGCCGACGCCTATCACGCCGTCATCGCCGCCATAGAGGCTGAGGTGGGCGATCGGATGATTGTTCAGATCACCAGCGAAGCGCTTGGAGTGTATCGACCGCAGGAGCAGATAGCGATCGTCAAGACCGTCAAACCGGAAGCAGCGTCTCTGGCCCTGCGCGAACTTGTTCCTGATGAAACATATGAATCAGAGTTTGCGAACCTTTTGTCATGGATGAAAAAGGAACGGGTCCTGCCCCAGATTATTCTTTACGACCGCGCAGAGGCTCTCCGTCTTGCCGACATGATGCGACGCGGACTTGTTCCATGGAACGACATACCGACTTTATTCGTGCTCGGCCGCTATACGGTCAATCAGTTGTCTCAGCCGCGAGATCTGCTACCGTTTCTGGGGGCCGAGATGCCACGCTTTGCCCATTGGAGCGTATGTGCCTTCGGACGTCATGAGGCGGCTTGTGTGGCAGCAGGCGCGCTCCTCGGTGGACACGTTCGGGTGGGTTTCGAGAATAATCTTTGGCAACCGGGTGGTATGTTGGCGGAGGCAAACGCGAAGCTGGTTGAACCAGTCAAAAAATCGCTCCACACGATGGGAGTAACTATTCAGAGCGGTTCCGACCTGCGATTGTCGTTGAATCAGCTTTGCGGTGAGGCCTAAACGTCGGTCGGTCCCTTCCTAATGTCGGGTTTACCGGCCTCAACGCCATTACCATTCCTGGTACTCTGCGCGACAGCCTCAATCTGCTCGCGATCGTGCTGGAGCAGGAGACCGATCCTCAGCCGACCGAGATCATGACCGACACGGCCAGATAAACCGACATATTTCTATGTCGGGCACGCTTGACCCCTGGCCCGACTACCGGGTGACGGTTGACGGCAACGAACAGTTCGGCACAGCCGAGCAGCTTGGCGCCTTGCCTGATTTCGAAGCGATTGAGCGACTCTCTTGACATCCGTGGACGTTCAGCCGGGAGCCTGTATCTTGCTGGCCTCGGACACTTCAAGCTATGTCAATTGTGGAGGCAGATCGGCATGTCGTTGAAAACCGTCAAGACACCGGGGGAGCTGCGATCGGCCCGCTGGTTCGCATCCGAGGACCTGCGCGGCTTCGGCCATCGCTCGCGCCTGATGCAGATGGGCTACGATGCCGGCGACTGGGCCGGCAAGCCGCTGATCGGCATCCTCTCCACCTGGTCGGACCTCAATCCCTGCCACGCCCATTTCAAGCATCGCGTCGAAGACGTGAAGCGCGGCGTGCTGCAGGCCGGCGGCTTTCCGGTGGAGATGCCGGCGCTGGCGCTGTCGGAAAACTTCATGAAGCCCACGACCATGCTCTACCGCAACCTCCTGGCGATGGAGACCGAAGAGCAGATCCGCGCCCACCCCGTCGATGGCGTGGTGTTGATGGGAGGGTGCGACAAGACCACGCCGGGCCTCATTATGGGCGCGCTCAGCGCCGGCCTGCCGATGATCTACCTGCCGGCCGGGCCGATGCTGCGGGGCAATTATGCGGGCCAGCAGCTTGGTTCCGGTTCGGACGCCTGGAAATACTGGGATGAGCGGCGCGCGGGAACGATATCGGACAAAGAATGGGCCGGCATCGAAGCCGGCATCGCGCGCTCCTACGGCCATTGCATGACGATGGGCACCGCCTCGACGATGACGGCGATTGCCGATGCGATGGGACTGACGCTGACAGGGGTCTCTTCGATTCCCGCAGCCGATGCCAATCATATCCGCATGTCGGCCCAGACTGGCCGGCGGATCGTCGAGATGGTCTGGGAAGATCTGACGCCGGACCGGATCGTCACCCCGGCGGCCATTCGCAATGCCGCGACGGTCGCCATGGCGACCGGCTGTTCCACCAACGCGGTCATCCATCTCCTCTCCATGGCGCGCAGGGGAGGGATCGAGCTGACGCTTGACGATCTCGACGCGCTGGGCCGCGTCACTCCGGTCATCGCCAATGTCCGTCCGTCCGGAAAGACATATCTGATGGAGGATTTCTACTATGCCGGCGGTCTTCTGGCGCTGATGTCGCAGGTCCGCGAGCGGCTCGATCTCGACGCATTGACGGTCTCGGGCGAAACGCTGGGCGCAGCGCTGGCCGATGCCAAGATTTATAATGACGACGTGATCCGGCCGCCTTCCAATCCGATCTATCCGGAGGGCTCACTTGCCGTGCTCAAGGGCAATCTGGCGCCCGATGGTGCGGTGATCAAGCCAGTGGCCTGCGACCCGCGCTTCCATGTCCATCAAGGCCCGGCTCTGGTCTTCGACAGTTACCCCGACATGAAGGCGGCGGTCGAGGACGAAACGCTTGATGTGACGCCTGATCATGTGATGGTGCTGCGCAATGCCGGACCGCTCGGCGGTCCCGGCATGCCGGAATGGGGCATGCTGCCGATGCCCAAGGCGCTGCTGAAGCAAGGACATCGCGACATGCTGCGGCTGTCGGATGCGCGCATGAGCGGCACCAGCTATGGCGCCTGCGTGCTGCACGTGGCGCCCGAAGCCCATGTCGGTGGCCCGCTCGCTCTGCTGCGCAACGGCGACATCGTCAGGATCGATATTCCGAACCGCCGGCTGGATATGCTGGTCGACGAGGAGGAGCTGATCCGGCGCCGCGCCGCCTGGACGAAGCCGGCCGATCGTTTCGGCCGCGGCTACGGCTGGATGTACGCCTCCCATGTCAGCCAGGCCGACAAGGGTTGCGATTTCGATTATCTGCTGCCCGAATTCGGTGCGGCAGCCGGAGAACCGGACATTTTCTAGGAGGACATGCATGACGACACTTTCTGACAGCACGCGCGACAAACTCATGCGGGTCAGCGTCGCCACCATCAGCACGGCGCTCTTCAAGCGCGGCCTGCGCAACCAGACCATCCAGGACGTGCAGCCGGTCGCCCGTAAAGGCCGCAACATGGTCGGGCCGGCCTATACGCTGCGCTACATTCCGGCGCGCGAAGACCTGAACAAGCTCGAGGTTTTCCGCAATCCCGAACACCCGCAGCGCGCCTGCGTCGAAAGCTGCCCGCCGGGCGCCGTGCTGGTGATGGACAGCCGCAAGAATCCGCGCGCCGCCTCCGCCGGCTCAATCCTCGTCACGCGGCTGATGGTGCGCGGCGTGGCAGGTGTCGTCACCGATGGCGGATTCCGCGACAGTCCCGAAATAGCCGGGCTGTCGATCCCTGCTTATCACAATCGGCCCTCGGCGCCGACGAACCTGACGCTGCACCAGGCGCTCGACATCAACGTGCCGATTGGTTGCGGCGACGTGGCGGTCTGGCCGGGCGATATCATGGTCGGCGACGATGAAGCGGTGATCGTCATTCCGGCCGAACTCGCCGACGAGATTGCCGAGGAGGCTGTGGAAATGACCGCCTATGAGGATTTCGTCACCGAGCGCGTGCTGGCTGGCCAGTCGATCATCGGTCTCTATCCGGCAACGCAGCCGCGCAATCTCGAGGAATTCGCCGCCTGGCGCGGCAAACACGGCCGGTGACTCGCAGCATCCGTCACTTTCTAGTTTGGCGCGCTGGCTGCGGTTTCACCCGGTGGCAAGATCCGGAACAAAAAGGTTGAAACCTTCTCCCCCGGTTTGAAAGGTCCGGGGACCTGATTAGCTACCGGTTTCAAGCTTTGAAGGTACGCTGCGATTGATGTCACGTCCTCGTCGGTGAGCTGCGCGAATGCTTGCCATGGCATGATCGGCGCCAGGACGCGACCATCAGGCCGCTGCCCGGTCTGAAGAGCAGTCACAATCTGTTCCCTGGTCCAGCTGCCGATGCCGGTCTCCTTGTCAGGCGTAATGTTGCGGCCGACAAAAACGCCCTCGCCCGGGATCTCAAAGCCAACATCCGATCCACCGAGAAATCGCGAGGTGTCCGGCTTTCCAAAGAGATATCCCGGTGTGTGGCAGTCGTTGCACCCGCCGACCGTGACGAGATATTCGCCGCGCGCAATCTGCGGATCATCGGCCGCTGCTGCCATGCTCAACGGTAGCTCCAACGCACAAGCGGCTAAAAATCCAAGCCGAACGCTCAATCGAAACATTTTACCCTCCGTGCTACAGCCGCTCGCAGCCGTAAAGGACTGAATATCACGATGAAGTTGTTCGATATATTAGCCACTTCGAATTAATGGAATTGCACGGGCGCGGGCCGCCAGGCCAGCAGTGAAAAAGGGCCGCGACGAAGCAGGCCTCTATGAATTTTCGCGAGCACGGGGCGGCGCGGCAGCTGCTATTCAATCCGCGACAGCCCGATTGTTGTCGCTTCGCTCGGGGGCGGTCGGCCACCAGCGGCACCTTGCCCGATTTGGAAGCGATGGAGCCGTTGTCGAACGCATGGCAGGACGCGCAGGCGGCAGGATGCCGCCTGCGGGGGAACACGTCCCGCGGTCTTGTTCCGGGGGAGGGAACTCGACCGAAGAGCTTGCCATCAAGATTCACCGAGCCTCGCCCGCAGCGGGCGTGGGACTATCCGGCTGATCGCTCGGCGGAAGGCGATCATCGTCGACCTCCCCCTCGCCGCGATTGCTCGGGCTGGAAGGTGATTGCCGCGTGATCGTTTGAAGCTTCCGGTGCGCTCTCGGTGGTTTCCGGTGCGGCTCGACGGAAAAGACGCTTGAGCGCCTCGTCCAGGTCATCCACGAAGGTGAAGATGACGGGGATGACGACGAGGCTGAGCAGCGTCGACATCATCACGCCTCCGATTACCACGATCGCCATCGGCTGCCGGAAGCTCGAATCGCCGCCGGTCAGACTGAGGGCGACCGGAAGCATGCCGCAAGCCATCGCGATGGTGGTCATGACGATCGGCCGGGCGCGCTTATGGCAAGCGTCGACGACGGCATCGAACCTGGACATGCCCTGGCGGCGCGACATGATCGCGTATTCGATGAGGAGGATGGAGTTCTTCGTCACCACGCCCATCAGCATGAGCAGCCCGATGACGGCGGCCAGCGAGAAGCTGGTCCCGGTCACCACCAGTGGCACGAGCGCGCCGCCGAGCGAGAGCGGCAAAGCCATCAGCAGCGTGAGCGGCTGCAGGAAATCATGGAAGAGCAGGACGAGGACCGCATAGATGCAGAACACGCCGATCGCCATTGCCAGCGCGAAGCTCTGGAACAGTTCCGAGCTGCGCTGAAGTTCGCCCTGTTCGACGAGTGTCACGCCCGACGGCAGATGCTGGAGCGCCGGCAGCGCCTGTGCCTCGCGGTTGACGTCGCCGAGGATACGGCCGTTGAGTTCGACCGACACGGTAACATTGCGCATCCGGTCGATGCGGTCGATTTCGGAGGGGCTGCCGCCGATCCGGATATCGGCGGCCGATCCGAGATCAACATTGCCGTTCGTGCCCGCCACCCGCATGTTCTTGATATCGTCCAGACTGGTGCGCGACTCCGGGCTGAATCGGACGACGATCGGAACCTGGCGCTGCGGCAGGTTGAGCTTCGGCAGGCTGGCGGAGTATTCGCCGTTCGTCGCTACGCGCGCGGCCTCGGCGATGGCGCTCGACGTCACCCCCAATGCGGCTGCGCGCGCAAAATCGGGGGTGATCTGGATCTCGGGCGCCTGCCTTGCCGCCGTCGACGTCACCGCTCCGATGCCGTTCAGCGTGCGGAGCTGTTCTTCGAGCGCGGTGCTCGCGCTGTCGAGGGCGTTGGCATCGTCACTGGCAAGGGTGATTTCGAGCTTCGTGCCGTTGGCGCCGCCGCCGACGGCAACGCGCACGCCTGATAGAACCGACAACGCCTGCCGGATATCGTTTTCGATTCCCGACTGCTTGCGGTCACGCTCGCCGATCGCCGTCAGCACGGCGACGATCGTGGCGGAATTGACGCTGCTCGTGGTGCTGGCGTCGGGGCCGCCACCGCCTGAAGATGTGGAGCCGACCGAGGAGAAGACACGGGTGACGTCCTGAAGCTTGCCGACGATATCGGCGGCTTTCCTGGTTGCGGCGTCCGTCTGCTCGATGGTGGCGCCCGGCTGCATGGTGAGCGTGATCTGGGTCCGCGCATCGTCGGAAGCGGGCAGGAAGCCGGATTTCAGCAGGGGAATGGTGGAAAGGGAAAGCGCTACGATGACGGCGGTCACGGCCACCGTGGTCTTGCGGCGGGTCATGGCAGCCTTCACGATTGCCAGATAGGCGCGCATGATGCGGCCGTCTTTTTCCTCCGTGGGAGGGGCGGCCTTCATGAAATAGGCTGCCATCATCGGCGTCAGCAGGCGGGCAACGACGAGCGAGGCGAGTACGGCGACGGCGGCCGTGACCCCGAACTGCCGGAACAGAAGTCCCGGAATGCCACTCATAAAGGCGGTCGGCAGAAAGACGGCGACCAGCGTGAAGGTGGTTGCGATGACGGCAAGCCCGATCTCGTTGGCGGCTTCGAGGGCGGCATCGATCGGCCGCTTGCCCATCTGCAGGTGGCGGGCGATGTTCTCGATCTCGACGATGGCGTCGTCGACGAGGATGCCGACCACCAGCGACAGTGCCAGCAGCGTGATGATGTTCAGGCTGAAGCCAGAGAGGTACATGACCAGGAAGGTCGGGATCACGGACAAGGGCAGCGCCACGGCCGACAGGATCGTTGCGCGCCAGTCCCGCAGGAAGAGCCAGACGACGATGATCGCCAGGATCGCCCCTTCGAACAGCATGTGCATCGAACCGTCATAATTGTCGATGATCGGCCCGATCGTGCTGTAGGCTTCGTCGATCTGCACATTGGAATGTTTGGCGGCGAACTGTTTGATCGCCTTGTCGACATCGCCGGCGACACCGCTGTCCGAAAAGCCGTTCGAGCGCTTGATCTCGACCGCGATCACCGGTTTGCCGTCGAGATAAGCCATCGAGGACCGCTCCGCGAAGCTGTCCGTCACCGATGCGACTTCGTCGAGGCGAACCTGCTGGCCGTTGGCCAAGGGAATTCTCAGTCCTTTCAGAGCCTCGACCGATGGAAGAGCGCCGAGCGTGCGCAGCGTTTGACGGGTGCCGCCGATTTCGCCGAGGCCGCCCGATGTATCCGCCTGCACCGCCTTCAGCTGCGACGATACGGTCGCCGCAGTGACCCCGAGCGACGCCATCGTCGCGGGATCGAGATCGACGTGAACCTCGCGGTCGATCCCGCCGATGCGGTTGACTTGACCGACGCCGGACACCGAGAGCAGCGCCTTGGTGAGATCATTATCGACAAACCAGGAAAGCTCGGTTTCGTTGAGAGCAGTCGAGCGGACGGCATAGGTGACCAGCGCGGAGCTTTGGACCGTAACCTTGGTGACGCTTGGTGTCTCCATCTGCGCTGGAAGATCGCCCTTGACGCTGTCGACGGCGTTGCGGACTTCGTTCAGGGCCGCTTCGCTGTTTTTCTCCAGCTTGAAAGAAACCTTGATCGAGACGGTGCCGTCGGTGATGGTCGTGGTGATGTGGTCGAGATAGCTGAGCGAAGCCAAACTGTCTTCTATTGTGCGGGCGACCTCGGTTTCGAGCTGTGTTGGCGCCGCACCGTCGAGCATCGCCGTGACGCTGATCGTCGGAAGGTCCATATCGGGGAAGTTCTGGACCGCCAGGGTCTTGAAGGCCAAGAGTCCCCCGACCGTCAGCATCGCAAACAGCAATATTGCCGGGACGGGGTTGCGGATCGACCATGCCGAGAAGTTCATCAGTTTTTCTCCGCGATCTTCACGAGGTCATTGTCCGAGAGGAATGCGCCGCCCGACGTCACCACCTTCGACGTCCGGTCTATGCCGGAGACGATTTCCACCTCGCCGTCGTTGCGACGGCCGGTTTCCACCCGCACCCTTTGCACCCGTTGATCCTCGCTCGCGGTGAAGACGTAACTGATCCCGTCCCGGAACACGATTGCCGTCTCGGGCACGGTCAGCGCCGGGGAGGTCTGCAGCTCGATGTTGCCTGTGACGTAAAGGCCCGTGCGCGGACGGGCGTCGTCCGGCAGCGTGACATAGACGATTGCCCGGCTGGTATCGGTGCTGACCGACGGCCCGACAAGCCTCACCTTGCCCTCGATGACGTGACCTTCAGGCCCGTTGACCTGGACGTTCAGGCCTTGCGAAATACGCGGGAGATAACGTGCCGAAACCTCGGCCTGCCATTCGATCCGCTGCTGGCGAACCATGCGGAACAGTTCTGTGCCGGCGGAGACGACGGCGCCGAGATCGGCGGAACGCGAGGTGATGAGGCCGTCGTCGACGGCGGTAATGGTCGTCTGCGCAAGCTTGATCTTTTCGCTGTCGAGTACGGCCTCTTCGGATGCAAGACTTGCCGTCGCGGTCTGCTCGTTGGCGAGATACTCGACGATCTTCTCATCGGAGAGCGCACCCGAAGGCTGGAGCTGCCGCGCCCGGTCGGCATTGGCATTGGCCTTCGAAAGGCTCGCCTTGGCGGTCGCGACGGCCGCCTCCTGCTTGCGAAGATCGGCGAGCACGCTCTCCTGGGAAAGCCGCACGAGCGTCTGGCCCTTGGTGACGACGGAACCGACATCGGCCAGAACATCGGTTATGCGCAGCCCGCTCGTCTCGGAGGCGATGACCGCTTCCTGCCATGGTTTCAGCCACCCGCTCGCGGGAACGGTCTCAGGCCAGTCCCGCTGAGCCGGCGCCGTCAGAGAGACGGTGAGGGCGGTTGCCGCAGCCTGTTGCGCCATGGCGTTGCGGAGGGGAGCAAACAGCGCCATCGCAACGAAGGCGGAGGCGAATAGTCTGGAGGTTTTTCTCAACGACGCACTCCTTGTGGTCAAGGCATCGGTGCCTTTCCCGATCGGCGCAATCGACTGAAGGATTGCCGCTCATCCACGGCAACCGGCTTTCAGCGCGCGACGATGTCATCGCAGGTATGTAACGGGGCGAACGTTAAGTGCGGTCAAGTTAGTGTTAAGTTGAGTAAAACTTACCCGCATGAGTGCGATTGTGCTGTATGGCATGCCCGGATTGATAACGGATAACGCGAATGAACAAGGTTCTCCTGATCGACGACGATGCGGAGCTGACGACACTTCTGCAGGAATATCTGGTCGAGGAAGGATATGACGTCATAACGGATACGGACGGCCGCGCCGCCATTGCCGCGGCTGCCGGCAATACGGTCGACATCATCGTGCTCGACATCATGATGCCCCGCATGAACGGCATCGAAGTGCTGCAGCGGATCAGGAAGCTCAGTCAGGTTCCGGTACTGATGCTGACGGCAAGAGGCGATGACGTGGACAGGATATCCGGTCTCAATCTCGGCGCCGACGACTATGTGCCGAAGCCGTGCTCGCCGGGCGAACTTGCGGCGAGGCTGCGGGCCATCCTGCGCCGGGCGGGTCAGCCGGCGGCCGGCGTATCGACTGATACGGTGAGGGCAGGAGAGCTCGTGATCCATTCCGGCAGCAGAAGCGCCGAATGGCGCGGCGAAGCTTTGGAGCTGACCGGCACGGAGTTCAGCCTGCTCGAAGTTCTCGCCCGCAGCGCCGGCCAGCTGGTGTCGAAGCAGGATATTTCCAAGCGCGCCTTCGGCAAGCCGCTCACCCCGTTCGATCGCCGGATCGACGTCCATATCAGCAGCGTTCGCCAGAAGCTCGGACTGAGGGAGGACGGACAATCCTGGATCCAGTCCGTTCGCGGTCAGGGCTATCAACTTCTCGTGGATTGACCATGCCCCGGCTTTTCTGGAAGTTCTTCGCGATCATCTGGCTGACGCTGACCACGACCCTCGGCGTGATCATCCTGCTCGTAAACCTTCTCCAAGGCGTTCCTTTTGCGCGGGAACTGGAACAGGAGCGACGGTCGATCGCGTTGAACCTAACCGCAAATGTGCTTGCGAGGGACGGCGAGGAAGCGGCAGCATATTTCGTGCGTTCAAGTGAAGAGACGCTGCCGCACGGTCTGACCATCTCCAAAACCGCAAAACCCGATGCCTGTTCGGATCCGAAGGCGGCTGATACGCGATCCGTTCTGAAGGAGGGGATCTGCTATCGGATATTCCTGCCAGCCCCTCCCACTTTCACCTTCGAAAATTTTGGCCCGTTTATGCCGTGGCTCACGATCCTGATCTCCAGCACGATATCCGCCTGGGCACTGGCACGATACCTCATCCGCCCCGTGGTGCATTTGCGCGATGGCTTGAGCGCGCTTGCGCATGGCCGCTTCGACTTCCGCATCGGCGAAAAGATGGCCGGCCGGAAGGACGAGGTGACAGCGCTTGCCCATGACTTCGATTCGAGCGCCGCACGGCTTCAGGAACTTCAGGACGCGCAGCAGAGGTTGTTTCACGACGTTTCTCATGAACTGCGTTCGCCTTTGTCCCGGCTGCAGGCCGCCGTCGGCGTGCTCCGGCAAAGCCCGGCCAAACTCGGCGCCATGCTGGATCGCATGGACCGGGAGGTCGAACGGGTCGACGTGCTGGTGGGCGAGGTCCTGACCCTTGCCAGGCTGACGGCAGGATCCGGCCTGCCGCTGAAGACGCAGACCGTCGATGTCATCGAGTTGTTGAACGAAATCCTCGGTGATGCGGCCTTCGAAGCCCAGGCACGGGAGGTCTCGATCACGACGAGCGTCGAGGGGGTCTTCCGAGCCGAGGTCGAAGGCGAGCTAATCTACCGGGCGCTGGAAAACGTCGTTCGCAACGCGGTCAAATACACGGCCGAGCATTCGTTCATATCCGTGTCCTGCGAGACAGCTGCCGACCGCATCAAGATCTGCGTCACAGATCAGGGGCCAGGCGTAAAAAGGGACGAACTCGAACGGATCTTCCAGCCGTTCTCACGCGGGAAAGAGGCGGTGCCGAGAGGCGGATACGGCCTCGGCCTCGCCATCACCAGGCAGGCTATCGAACGCCATGGCGGGCGTGTGCATGCATCGTTGCCGGAGGCGGGCGGACTGGCGATCACATTGGAGCTTCCCAGAAAGCGCTGATCCCTTCTGCCGGGTTTTACCTAACTTTACAGTTTCTTAACCGCCATTAACGCTGGCGTCGCTAAGCCTGAACCCACGATTCCCGTTCAGAGGCTCCCCCGTGAGTACGTCGCTTCACACAAGATTATCGTCCCTCCGCTACGCCGCATCCGGGTTCACACTGCTGCTCGCAGGCTGCGTCAGCGGCCCGGATCACGTTCCCCCAGAGATGCCGCTTCCCGCGAAATTCGAAGCGGGGGGTAACAAGAGCAACGGCGATGTCGTGACGGTAGAGTGGTGGAGAGCCTATCGCGACAAGAAGCTCGACGGGCTGGTCGCTCACGGCCTCAGCGACAATCTCGATGTGCTGCAGGCGCTCGAGAGCATCAACTCGGCTTCCGCCAACGTGACGGTTGCCGGTGCAGGCGCTCTGCCGAGTCTGAGCGTGGACGCATCGCACACGGTATCAGGCGAAAAGGGGCGGCTGCGCACGACGGTCGGCACCACGAACACGACGGGAGGCGATGTCAGCCTGTCCTGGCTGCTCGACGTCTTCGGCCAGTATCGCCGCTCGAAGGAGAGCGCGATCGCCTCGCTTGGGGCCGCTTATGCGACGGCCGACAATGCGAAGCTCACCTTTCTGAAAGACCTGGTCGAGAGCTATATCGACGCCCGCTACTATCAGGAGCGGATTGCGCTCTCCCAGGCGAGTTTGAAATCCCGCCAGCAGACTTACGAACTCACGCAGCTGCAGCTGAAAGCCGGTGCGGCCTCCCGCCTCGACGTCGTCCGGGCCGAGGGCCTGGTACAGTCGACAAAGGCCGACATTCCCGGCCTTGAACAGAGTTTTACCGAATCGGCCCATCACATTGCTACTCTGCTCGGAATGCCGGCGGCTTCGCTGACGGACGAGCTGCGCAAGAATACAGGTCAGCCGGTGTTCCGCGGCGACATTCGTGCCGGCATTCCGGCCGATCTCATTCGCAATCGTCCCGATATAAGGAAGGCCGAACGCGAGCTTGCGGCAGCTGTGGCCGATATCGGTGCAGCGCAAGCCCAGCTGTACCCGTCAATCTCGCTCTCCGGCTCGATTTCGCCGAGCTGGGTCAAAGCATCGGGCGCCAGCGGCGCCAGCCTCACCAGCTGGTCGTTCGGACCGACGCTCAACCTGCCGATTTTCGACGGCGGCAAGTTGCGGGCCAACGTCGACATCGAGAAATCCGATGCCAGAACGCAATATCTGGCGTGGAATGCGGCGGTGCTGAACGGGGTGGAAGAGGTCGAAAACGCGCTTTCGGCCGTTCGCCACGATACGCAGACGCTGGGGCCGTTGCGCAGACAGGTGCAGACGGCGCAGGAATCGCTGGCGCTTTCGACCACGAGCTACAAGGACGGCGCCTCGTCGCTGCTCGACGTTCTGGACGCGCAGCGGTCGGTCTCAGATGCTCAGGAAAGCCTCGCTGCCACCGTGCAGCAGGTCGCGAAGGATTATGTGGACCTCTATGTCGCCATCGGCGCCGGTTACCTCGAGCCGGAACAGGTCACTTCCGAGCAAACCGCAAAGCCGGGCTGATTCGCTGAGAGGTCGGGCCTATCGGCCTGCGCTTTCCAGAATGCGCAGCGCAAGTTTGAGGTGCGGCAGGTCAAGCATGCGTCCGTCAAGCTGGATGACGCCGGCATCAGGCCTGGCGGCAAAGGCGGCGGCCACCTTCTCGGCCCAGGCGATCTCGGAGGTGTCAGGTGTGAAGGCGTGATTGATCGCTTCGACCTGGCTCGGATGAATGGCCATCATAGCGGAAAAGCCGTCGCGCCGGCCGCGGCCGGCATAGGCCCTGAGACCGTTGAGATCGCGGAAATCGGGATAGACCGTATCGATTGCAGGAACGGCGGCGGCATGGGCTGCGAACAGCGTGAGCGAGCGGGCAAGCTCGTAAGGCGGCGTATAACGACCGTCGGTTCTGCGTGCGGTCGAAGCCCCGATCGCGGCCGGCAGGTCCTCGGCGCCCCAGGTCAGGCCGCAAAGGTTCCCCGAGACGTCGCGGTAGCTGCCGATCTCGAAGATCGCCGACGGCGTTTCTGTCGCGATGGGCAGAATGGGAATGGTGGAGGCGAGAGCGCCTGCGAGCGTCAGCACGGAAGCGGCACCCTCGGCCTTCGGCAGCATGACGGCGAAAGGATGAAGGCCGTTCAGAGAGGCAAGATCGGCTTCGAATTCGGGGGAGGTCAGCGGATTGACGCGGATCAGCAGAGCGGCCTCGCCGGCATGGCGCAGGGTGAATTCGTGCACGGCTTCCCGGGCTCGCGGCTTGTTTGGGGGCGCAACCGAATCTTCCAGATCGAGAATGACAGCATCGGCGCCGGAGGCGAGCGCTTTCTCGAAGCGCTCCGGCCGGTCGCCGGGCACGAAGAGCAGCGAGCGCAGCCTCATGACGGTTTGACCTTCAGCATTGCCGTGCGCAGGCACTGGCAGACGATCTCGTCACGCTGGTTCAACGTGACATGCCGGAAAGTGACGATGCCAGCATCGGGGCGGGAGTTTGAGCGGCGCAGCTCCGTCACCTCGGTTTCCACCCGCAGCGTATCTCCGATGAAGACCGGCTTCGGCATCGTCACCTTGTCATAGCCGAGATTGGCGACGAGCGTGCCGAGCGTAGTGTCGCCGACCGAAAGGCCGACTGTGAGGGCAAAGGTGAAGGTCCCGTTGACGACGATGCGGCCGAATTCCGTTCCGGCGGCGTAGTCGGCATCGAGATGCAGCGGCTGCGGATTGTGGGACAGCGTCGTGAACAGCAGGTTGTCGGTCTCGGTGACCGTGCGGCGGATCTCGTGGGCGATGCGCTCGCCGACTGTCCATTCGTCGAAATAGCGGCCAGCCATCACGCTTGCTCCTTCATTACGGTGACAACAAGCTGGTTTTCCGAAACCCGGACCCCCGTGGAAACCTGTAATTTGCCAACGATGCCGTCGAAGGGCGCGCGCAGCGTATGTTCCATCTTCATTGCTTCGACCGTCAGCAGGCGATCCCCCTTGGCAACAGTGTCGCCTTCGGCGACATCGACCGCTATGACGAGGCCGGGCATGGGCGAAAGAATGGCGCCGTCGCCCGAACCCTGGCTTGCCTCGACTTCGCCCGCATGGGGCAGGCCGATCGTCCAGGCATTCCCGGCGTCGAAAAGCACGGTCTTCGCGTCGACCTCGACGGCATTCGCCTCAAGGCCGGGGCGCACGCGCCCCCAGTGGAGATGGCCGTCGATGCGCACCCGCACGCGGCCGTCGCCTGGCCCGGCGATGCGAAAACCGGTCAGCGCCGACCAGGGATCCACATTCGCGGTCTTCGAAAGTGCGGTGGCCGCTTTGTCGATTGTCGTCACAGCCGGCTCCTCCTCCACAAGGCTTTCACCGTGGCGGTCGAGGAAACCGGTGTCGATCCGGGCGGCGGAGAAATCGGGGTCGGTGGCGACGCGGGCGAGTAGGCCCGCATTGGATCGAACCGGCCAGACCTCGATCTCGGCGCAGGCGGCTGCGAGCTTCGAAAGAGCTGTCTCTCGGGTCGGTCCATGCGCGATGATCTTGGCGATCATCGGATCGTAAAAGGCGGTGATCTCATCGCCCTGTTCGACGCCGCTGTCGATGCGGACGGTCGTGGGGAGTCTGAGATGTTCGAGCCGGCCGGTCGAGGGCAGGTAACCCGCGGCGGGATTTTCGGCATAGAGCCGTGCCTCGAATGCCCAGCCCTTCATGGCGATCTCGTCCTGGCTCTTCGGCAGCGGCTCGCCGGTCGCGACCTTCAGTTGCCAGAGCACCAGATCCTCGCCTGTTATGGCTTCAGTGACGGGATGTTCCACCTGCAGGCGCGTGTTCATCTCCATGAACCAGATACGGTCGGGATGCAGGCCTTGCGAGGCGTCGGCAATGAATTCGATGGTGCCGGCGCCGACGTAATTCACCGCTTTTGCGGCCTTCACCGCCGCATCGCAGATCGCCGCGCGCGTGGCGGCATCGAGCCCCGGAGCAGGGGCTTCCTCGATGACCTTCTGGTGACGGCGCTGCAGCGAGCAATCGCGCTCGAAGAGGTGGACGCAGTTGCCGTGCTGGTCGGCGAAGACCTGCACCTCGATATGACGCGGATTGGCGATATAGCGTTCAAGCAGGACGCGGTCGTCGCCGAAGGCGGCGGCGGCCTCACGGCGGCAGGAGGCGAGAAGTTCGGCGAAATCTTGCGCGCAGTCGACACGTCGCATACCCTTGCCGCCGCCGCCGGCAACCGCCTTGATGAGCACGGGATAACCGATGGCATCGGCCTCGGCCGCGAGCCTGGCTTCGCTCTGGTCCGGCCCGAGATAGCCGGGGGTGACGGGCACGCCTGCCGCCTGCATCAATTCTTTCGCGGCGTCCTTCAGTCCCATCGCCCGGATTGCGGCCGGCGGTGCCCCGACCCAGATGACGCCGGCCTTCTCGACCGCTTCGGCAAATTCGGCATTTTCCGACAGGAAGCCATAACCGGGATGGATCGCGGCCGCGCCGGTTTTGCGGGCGGCCTCCAGGATCCGTGCCTCGGAAAGATAGCTTTCGCGGGCCGGCGGCGGGCCGATGGCGATTGCCTCGTCCGCTTCTCCGACGAAGGGCAGGCCGGCATCGGCTTCGGAATAGACGGCGATCGTACGGATGCCGGCAGTCTTTGCCGTGCGGATGATGCGGCGGGCAATTTCGCCCCGGTTGGCAATGAGAAGGCTTTCCATCATTGCCGCCTCACATCCGAAACAGGCCGAAGCGCGGCCCTTTCGGGATCGGCGCATTCAGGCAGGCGGAAAAGGCAAGGCCCAGCACATCGCGTGTCTGGCGCGGGTCGATGATGCCGTCGTCCCAAAGGCGGGCCGTAGCATAATAGGGATTGCCTTCAGCCTCGTAGCCGGCGCGGATCGGCGCCTTGAAGGCCTCCTCCTCGTGGACAGACCAATTCTCACCGCGCGCCTCCATCGCGTCGCGGCGGATGGTGGCGAGCACGGAGGCGGCCTGTTCGCCGCCCATGACGCTGATGCGGCTGTTCGGCCAGGTGAAGAGGAAGCGCGGGCGATAGGCGCGGCCGCACATGCCGTAATTGCCGGCGCCAAAGCTGCCGCCGATGATGACGGTGACCTTCGGCACGGTCGCTGTCGCTACCGCCGTCACCAGCTTTGCCCCATCCTTGGCGATGCCGCCGGCCTCATAACGGCCGCCGACCATGAAACCGGAGATATTCTGCAGGAACAGCAGCGGCACGCGGCGCTGGCAGGCGAGCTCGATGAAATGCGCACCCTTCAGCGCGCTTTCGGAAAAGAGCACGCCGTTGTTGGCGATGACGGCGACCGGCATGCCCCAGATGCGGGCGAAGCCGCAGACCAGCGTAGAGCCGTAGAGAGGTTTGAACTCATGCAGTTCCGAGCCGTCGACGATCCGGCCGATCACCTCGCGCACGTCATAGGGCGAGCGCACGTCATCGGGAATGAGGCCAAAGAGGTCGTCGGGATCGAGCTTCAGCGACCGCGAAGGCTGGATGTCGATATCGACCGATTTGACGCTGTTGAGGCTGGCGACGATGTCGCGCACCAGAAGCAGCGCATGCTCGTCGTTCTCGGCGACATGATCGACTACGCCGGATCGGCGGCCATGGGTTTCGGCGCCGCCGAGTTCTTCGGCCGAGATGATCTCGCCGGTCGCGGCTTTGACCAGGGGCGGACCCGCGAGGAAGATCGTGCCCTGATTGCGTACGATCACCGTCTCGTCGGACATGGCGGGCACGTAGGCGCCGCCAGCCGTGCAGCTTCCCATGACGCAGGCGATCTGCGGAATGCCTTCGGCCGACATCTGCGCCTGATTGTAGAAGATCGCACCGAAATGATCGCGGTCGGGAAAGACCTCGGCCTGATGCGGAAGATTGGCGCCGCCGCTATCGACGAGGTAGATGCAGGGCAGCCGGTTCTGCAGGGCGATCTCCTGCGCCCTGAGATGTTTCTTCACCGTCATCGGAAAATAGGCGCCGCCCTTCACCGTCGCGTCATTGGCGACGATCATCACCTCGCGGCCGCAAACGCGGCCGATGCCCGATATGATGCCCGCACCGGGCGCCTCGTCGCGATACATGCCGTTCCCCGCCAGCGTGCCGATCTCCAGGAAAGGGCTGCCGGCATCGAGCAGCAGCTGAATGCGGTCGCGCGGCACGAGCTTGCCCTTGGCCGTGTGGCGCTCGCGCGCCGCCTGCGATCCGCCCTCACGCGCTTTCGCCGAACGCTCGTAGAGTTCGTCGATAAGGGCTCGGTTTTTGGCGGTATTGGCTTTGAAGCTTTCGCTATCGCGATCGATCGCAGTGGAAATCACCGTCATGATGCGATGAGCTCCCGCCCGATCAGATAGCGGCGGATCTCGTTGGTGCCGGCGCCGATATCGTAGAGCTTGGCGTCGCGCAAAAAGCGCTCGACCGGCCATTCCTTGGTATAGCCCGCGCCGCCGAGCGCCTGAATTGCCTCCAGCGACACCTTCACGGCATTCTCGCTGGCAAGGAGGATCGCGGCGGCCGCATCGGTGCGTGTTGCGCAGCCGGCATCGCAGGCCCGCGCCACGGAATAGACATAGGCGCGCGCCGAATTCAGCGCGACATACATGTCGGCGATCTTGCCCTGCATCAGCTGGAATTCGCCAATCGCCTTGCCGAATTGTTTGCGCTCGCGCACATAGGGCAGCACCACGTCGAGGCAGGCCTGCATGATGCCGAGCGGGCCGGCGGCGAGCACGGCGCGTTCGTAATCGAGGCCGGACATCAGGATCTTCACGCCTTCTCCCTCCCGGCCCATCAGCGCCTCGGCCGGCACCTCGCAATCCTGAAAGACCAGTTCGGCCGTATCGCTGCCGCGCATGCCGAGCTTGGAGAGCTTCTTAGAGACGCTGAAGCCGGGCAGGGCTTTTTCGATGATGAAGGCGGAAATGCCTTTCGGTCCGGCTGCCGCATCGGTCTTGGCATAGACGACGAGTACGTCGGCATGCGGTGCATTGGTGATCCAGAACTTGGTGCCGTTCAGAATATAGCGGTCGCCTTTTTTCTCGGCCCGCAGCCGCATGGAGACAACATCGGAACCGGAGCCGACCTCCGACATCGCAAGCGAGCCGACATGTTCGCCGGAGATCAGCTTCGGCAGATGGCGGCGTTTCTGCTCCGCCGAGGCCCAGCGGCGGATTTGATTGACGCAGAGATTGGAATGGGCGCCGTAGCTGAGGCCAACTGAAGCCGAGGCGCGCGAGACCTCCTCCATGGCGACAACGTGCTCGAGATAACCGAGACCGGCGCCGCCGAATTCTTCCTCGACGGTGATGCCATGTAGGCCGAGTGCGCCCATCTGAGGCCAGAGCTGGCGCGGAAACGTGTTGCTTTCGTCGATCTCCGCGGCGAGCGGAGCAATATGATCGGCGGCAAATCGCGCCGTCGTTTCGCGGATCGCATCCGCGGTTTCGCCGAGCGAAAAATCAAACATGGCACTCCTCCCGCTGAGATATGTAGCGCGGGTTGCGGCAGGTTCAAAGTGCCCCGAATGAAGCGTATGAGAACTTCATTTTCTTGAAAATATGGAAAACATGGAATATATGGAAATCGAACAGGAGACGCCATTCGATGCGACAGTTTACGACAGGTGATCTCAACAAACAGGTCGGGGACGTCACCGATGCCGCGAGCCGCGAGCCGGTCGTTCTCACTCGTCACAACAAGCCGCGTTTCGTGCTGATGAGCTATGAGCACTTTGAACGCATGCGCAGTGGCACAGATCCACGCCGCGCGCATAGCACCTCGCAGATGCCGGACGAGCATGGCGAATTTTTTGGCGCGGCGATTGAGCGATTGTCACAGGGCGAAGGCTACGACCATGAGCCGTGAGTTTCGTCCTGGCGAGCTGAATAACCTATCCCTATCTCTGGGCATGGCAGCAGCAACGTGGCGAGACCGAGGGACGAAAACAGCGGCCCGTCTGTGTCGTGATTGCAATCCGCAGTGCCAGTGATGGAAATACACACCTCGTCCTGCTGGCAATTACCACGCCGCCGCCACAGGCGGGCAGGACCGCCTTAAAAATTCCCGATATCGAGCGGCGACGGGCCGGTCTTGGAGATCTCAAACAGAGCTGGATCGTCGTTGACGAATACAATCACGATATCGTCGAGCACTCCTGGTACATTGAGCCTCATCAAGCGGTCCTCGGTCGCTTCAGCAAATCCTTTGTGATGAAGATTGCCGCTATGTTCTCGAAAGCGCGAAGTCAGTCGGGTCGGGTTAAGCGGTTCGACTAACCTACGTTGAGTTCCCCGGCTTCCTCTCGACGGAAGGCCTCGGGACTCTTGCCCATCCATTTGCGGAAGGCGCGAAAGAAGGCGCTCGGTTCGGAATAGCCGAGCTGGACGGCAATCTCGCCGATTGTTTTCGAGGTGTTCAGCAGCAATTCGACGGCGAGATCCCGGCGGATGTCGTCCTTGATGGCGGCATAACTCTGCCCCTCGTCGTGCAGGCGATGGCGCAACGTCGAAGGGCGCATGCGCATATCGGCGGCGAGTTCGGCGAAGCTTCGCCACGCGGCCGGTGTCGCCTGGTTCAAGCGCCGGCGGACGGCGGCGGCGATGCCGGCGTCGTAGCGGTAGCGCACGAGAATATTGGCGGGCGCGCCGCGCAGGAACTGTTTCAATGCCTGCTCGCTGCGCGAAATCGGCAGGTCGAGCAGAGCGCTGTCGAAGCCGAGGCGGCTGATCGGTTGCGAGAAGCGCACAGGCGCGCCGAAGAACAGCCGGTAGTCGGCGCCCTGTTTCGGCTCGGCGCAGCGGAAATCGACAAGCCGGATCGGGATGCGTCGGCCGACCAGCCAACAGGTGATGCCGTGCAGGATGATCCAGTAGGTGCGGTAGGCGAAGGCCGAGCGCGTGTCGCCCTTGTCCCTGAGCTCGATCTCGGCAAGGCCGTCGCGGATAACGAGCCGCCCTCTGGGATCTTCGAGCACGACGTCGAGGAAACGCAGCGCCCGGCGCAGCGCGTGCCCCAGCGTCGGCGCGTGCAGCACGCAATGGCAAAGCAGCGTGAAACTGCCGCTGCGCATCGGTCGGCCGCTCATGCCGAAGAATTCGTCGTCGAGCTCGGCGGCGATTGCCAGCCAGAGCGCGCCATAGGTTTCGGCCGACACCGGCTGGTCGACCGCCGATAGACCCACGCGTGCGAGGATCGGCGCTGTCGGCTTGCCGAGCCGCCGTAGGCTGTCGAGCGCCTCCTCGATGAAACCCGGCGCGATCATCCGTCGCTCGATCTCGGCCATCCCATCCCCGCTATGGCAAAACTGGCCGAAATAATGGAGCAGTTCTGTCATCGCTTGCAATAGGGGGAATGAATAGAATCGTGGGTGTCGGTGGCGCTCGGAGGAGGACGCGGCCGACAGGGAGGAACAGATTCATGCTGATCCGTGGAGCAAGTTTCATCGTGACCGGAGGCGGTTCCGGGCTCGGTGCCGCGACAGCGCGCATGCTCGTCGAGGCCGGCGGGCGCGTGATGATTGCCGATCTCAATGTCGAGGCGGGAGTGGGGATGGCTCGGGAATTCGGCAGAGACGCCCGCTTCGTCGAGGCTGACGTGACCGACGGCGAGGCGGGAGCTGCGGTGGTCGCCGCGGCGCTCGAAGCCTTCGGCAGCCTGCGCGGGCTGGTCAATTGCGCTGGCGTGGCGCCGGCCGAAAAGGTGGTCGGCCGCGATGGGCCGCACCGCCTGGAGAGTTTCGTACGCACCATCAGCATCAATCTGATCGGCACGTTCAACATGATCCGGCTTGCCGCGGCCGCGATCCAGAACGTGGAACCGGATGGTGAAGGCGAGCGCGGCGTGATCGTCAATACGGCTTCGGTCGCCGCCTTCGACGGCCAGATCGGCCAGGCCGCCTATGCCGCCTCCAAGGGCGGAGTGGCGGCGATGACCTTGCCGATCGCCCGCGAGCTCGCCCGTCACGGCATCCGCGTCGTTTCGATTGCGCCCGGCATCTTCGAGACGCCGATGATCGCAGGCATGCCGGCCGAGGTTCAGGCAGCACTCGGCCAGAGCATGCCTTTTCCGCCGCGGCTCGGCCGGCCGGCGGAATTTGCTGCGCTGGTGCGCCATATCTTTGAAAACAACATGCTGAACGGCGAGGTCATCCGCCTCGACGGGGCATTGCGAATGGGCGCGCGTTAAGCGTGATGCCCGAGGAGGAAAGATGGCATTGCAGGATCCCATCGTCATCGTCGGTGCGGCGCGCACGCCCATCGGCAGCTTTCAAGGCGAACTGAAGGACGCGACCGCACCCGAGCTTGGAGCGGCGGCGATCGGTGCGGCGCTCCAGCGCAGCGGGGTTGAGGCCGAGGCGATCGAGGAGGTCGTCTTCGGCTGCGTGTTGCCTGCGGGGCAAGGGCAGGCGCCGGCCCGGCAAGCGGCGATCCACGCCGGGCTGCCCTTTGCGGCCGGCGCCAGCACCGTCAACAAGATGTGTGGCTCGGGCATGAAGGCTGTCATGATGGCGCACGACCTGATCGCCGCCGGCAGTGCTTCTGTGGCAGTCGCGGGTGGCATGGAAAGCATGACGAATGCGCCCTATCTCCTCGACAGGGCCCGTGGTGGCTACAGGCTCGGCCATGGGCGTGTCGTGGATCATATGTTTCTCGACGGGCTGGAGGATGCGTATGACAAAGGGCGCTTGATGGGCAGCTTCGCGGAGGATTGCGCCGAAGTCTATCAGTTCACGCGCGAAGCGCAGGATAATTACGCCATCGCCTCTCTGACGCGGGCGCAGAAGGCGATCGCGGAAGGTTGTTTCGACGACGAGATCGTGCCGGTCACGGTAAAATCAGGGAAAGCCGAGCAGGTGGCGAGCCGCGACGAGCAGCCGGGCCGGGCGAAGCTCGACAAGATTACGACGCTGAAGCCCGCCTTCCGAGAAGGCGGCACGGTGACCGCTGCCAATTCCAGCTCGATCTCCGATGGCGCGGCAGCGCTCGTGCTGATGCGCCGCTCCGAGGCCGAGCGTCGCGGCCTTGCCCCGCTCGCCACCATCCTCGGCCATGCCACCCATTCGCAGGCGCCCAATCTTTTCGCCACCGCGCCGATCGGCGCGCTGCAGAAGCTTTCCGACCGGACCGGCCTGGCGCTTTCGGATGTTGACCTCTTCGAGATCAACGAGGCTTTCGCCGTCGTCGCCATGGCGGCGATGCGCGATCTCGACCTGCCGCATGAAAAGGTGAACGTGCATGGCGGCGCCTGCGCGCTCGGCCATCCGATCGGCGCATCGGGCGCCCGCATTCTGGTGACCCTGCTTTCAGCATTGGAGCTTTACGATCTGAAGCGCGGCATGGCCGCGCTCTGCATCGGCGGCGGCGAGGCGACGGCCGTTGCCATCGAGCGGCACTAGGGGAGGCAAGCCGATGATCCTTTCCGACCTTCAGCAGCAGATATCAGATCTCGCCCGCGACTTTGCCCGCGACCGGCTGGCGCCGGGAGCGGCCAGGCGCGACCGGGAGCATCTCTTCCCGCGTGAGGAGCTTAAAGAGATGGGCGAACTCGGGCTGCTCGGCATGCTGGTGCCCGAAGCCTATGGCGGCTCGGATACGGGCGTCGTCGCCTATGCCGCGGCACTCGAGGAGATTGCCGCCGGCGATGGACCCTGTTCGACGATCATGAGCGTACACAGTTCCGTCGGCTGCGTGCCGATCCTGAAATTCGGCACCGAGGAGCAGCGGCAGCGTTTCCTGCCGAAGCTTGCGACCGGCGAATGGATCGGCGGCTTTGCGCTCACCGAGCCGCAGGCGGGTTCCGATGCCTCGAACCTGAAGACTCGCGCCCAGCGTGACGGCGATCACTACGTGGTCGACGGCGCCAAGCAGTTCATCACCTCGGGAAAGAACGGCAATATCATCATCGTCTTTGCCGTCACCGATCCCGATGCCGGCAAGAAGGGCATCACCGCCTTCATCGTGCCGACAGACACGCCGGGTTACGAGGTGATCCGTGTTGAGGAAAAGCTCGGGCTGCATTCCACCGATACCTGCCAGATCGCCTTCAATGCGATGCGCATCCCTGCGGATTTGCGGCTGGGTGCGGAAGGCGAAGGCTATCGCATCGCACTTGCAAATCTCGAGGGCGGGCGGATCGGCATTGCCGCACAGGCCGTCGGCATGGCGCGGGCGGCTTTCGAGGCGGCGCGCGACTATGCCAGTGAGCGCACCGCCTTCGGCAAGCCAATTTTCGAGCACCAGGCCGTCGCGTTCCGTCTTGCCGATATGGCGGTGCGGATCGAGGCGGCGCGCCAGCTCGTCTTTCACGCCGCCGCCCTCAGGGAAGCCGGGTCGCCCTGCCTGTCGGAAGCCTCGATGGCGAAGCTCTTTGCCTCGGAGATGGCCGAACGCGTCTGCTCGGACGCGATCCAGATCCATGGTGGCTACGGCTACATGGCCAATTATCCGGTTGAGCGCATCTACCGGGACGTGCGCATCTGCCAGATCTATGAGGGGACGAGCGACGTGCAGCGCATGGTGATCGCCCGCAATCTATGAGAACCACATCCGGCCCTGCTTCCGGGGAGGGGAGCACGGCCGGCACAGGGAGGAAAGAAAAAATATGGTGGATTCCGCTCGTTTGAGCCTGCACGTCCCCGAACCTGCCGTCCGCCCGGGCGGCCAGCCCGATTTTTCCAACGTCAAGATCGCCAAGGCCGGTTCCGTGCCGCGGCCGGAGGTCGATGTCGCATCCGAGGATATGCGCGATCTCGCCTATTCGATCATCCGCGTCTTGAACCGTGATGGCGAGGCGGTTGGTCCCTGGGCCGGGTCGCTCACCGACGAGGAGCTGCTGACCGGGCTTCGCAACATGATGAAGCTGCGCGCCTTCGACGCCCGCATGCTGATGGCGCAGCGTCAGGGCAAGACCTCCTTCTACATGCAGCATCTCGGCGAAGAGGCCGTCAGCTGCGCCTTCCGCAAGGCGCTCAACAAAGGCGACATGAATTTTCCGACCTATCGGCAGGCAGGCCTGCTGATTGCCGACGACTATCCGATGGTCGAGATGATGAACCAGATCTACTCGAACGAGAGCGACCCGCTGCACGGCCGGCAGCTGCCGATCATGTATTCCTCCAAGGAACACGGCTTTTTCACCATCTCGGGTAATCTCGCCACCCAATATGTGCAGGCCGTCGGCTGGGCGATGGCTTCAGCGATCAAGAACGACAGCCGCATTGCCGCGGCCTGGATCGGCGACGGATCGACGGCGGAATCGGATTTCCATTCGGCGCTTGTTTTCGCCTCGACCTACAAGGCCCCTGTGATCCTCAACATCGTCAACAATCAGTGGGCGATCTCCACCTTCCAGGGCATTGCCCGCGGCGGTTCCGGCACCTTCGCCGCCCGCGGCCTCGGCTTTGGCATTCCGGCGCTGCGGGTCGACGGCAACGACTATCTCGCCGTCCATGCGGTCGCCCGCTGGGCGGCCGAACGCGCGCGGCGCAATCTCGGGCCGACGCTGATCGAACATGTCACCTACCGCGTCGGCGCGCATTCGACCTCCGACGATCCGAGCGCCTATCGGCCAAAGACGGAATCGGAAGCCTGGCCGCTCGGCGACCCCGTGCTGCGGCTGAAGAAACATCTGATCGTCAAGGGCGTATGGTCGGAGGAGCGGCATGTGCAGGCGGAAGCCGAAATCATGGACGAGGTGATCGAGGCGCAGCGCCAGGCGGAGACGCACGGCACGCTGCATGCCGGCGGCAAGCCTTCGGTGCGCGATATTTTCGAGGGGGTCTATGCCGAGATGCCGGCGCATATCCGGCGTCAGCGGCAGAAGGCAGGATACTGACATGGCCAGGATGACGATGATCGAGGCGGTGCGCAGCGCCATGGACGTGTCGATGGCGAAGGACGACAATGTCGTGATCTTCGGCGAGGATGTCGGCTATTTCGGCGGTGTCTTCCGCTGCACCCAGGGCCTGCAGGCAAAATACGGCAGGACGCGCTGCTTCGATACGCCGATCAGCGAATCCGGCATCGTGGGCACAGCGATCGGCATGGCGGCCTACGGGCTGAAGCCATGCGTCGAGATCCAATTCGCCGATTACATGTATCCGGCCTATGACCAGCTGACACAGGAGGCGGCGCGCATCCGCTATCGCTCGAACGGCGATTTCACCTGCCCGATCGTCGTGCGTATGCCGACAGGCGGCGGCATCTTCGGCGGCCAGACGCACAGCCAGAGCCCGGAGGCGCTCTTCACCCATGTCTGCGGGCTGAAGGTGATCGTGCCGTCCAATCCCTACGACGCCAAGGGCCTGCTGATCGCGGCGATCGAGGATCCCGATCCGGTGATGTTCCTCGAGCCGAAGCGGCTCTATAACGGCCCTTTCGACGGCCATCACGAGCGGCCGGTGACGCCCTGGTCGAAACACGATCTCGGCGAGGTGCCCGACGGCCATTACACGATCCCGATCGGCAAGGCCGAGGTGCGGCGCGTGGGTTCGGCGGTAACAGTAGTCGCCTATGGCACTATGGTGCATGTGGCGCTCGCTGCGGCCGAAGACACGGGCATCGATGCCGAGGTGATCGATTTGAGAAGCCTGCTGCCGCTCGATCTCGATACGATCGTCAAATCAGTCACTAAGACCGGGCGCTGCGTCGTCGTGCATGAGGCGACCTTGACGTCGGGCTTCGGCGCCGAGGTCGTGGCGCTGGTGCAGGAACATTGCTTCTTTCATCTCGAAGCGCCTGTTGTGCGCGTCGCCGGCTGGGATACGCCCTATCCGCATGCGCAGGAGTGGGACTATTTCCCGGGTCCCGGCCGGGTCGGGCGGGCGCTTGCCGAAGTCATGGAGGCCTGAGCCATGGGCGAATTCATCATCAAGATGCCCGATGTCGGGGAAGGGGTGGCCGAGGCTGAACTTGTCGAATGGCACGTGAAGACCGGAGATCCGGTCCGCGAGGACATGGTGATCGCCGCCGTGATGACCGACAAGGCGACCGTCGAAATTCCCTCTCCGGTCAACGGCACCGTCATCTGGCTCGCCGGTGGGGTCGGAGACCGGATCGCGGTCAAGGCGCCACTGGTGCGGATCGAGACGGCTGGAGACGCCGTCGAGACTCCGCCCGTGCGGATTTCGCAGGCGCCGATTGCAGAGACGACGAAAGTCGAGATCGCCAAGCCTGCTCCCGTAGCGCCGGCTCCTGCCGTGCCGCCCGTCGAGAAGCCGCTTGCGGCTCCCTCCGTGCGGCTCTTTGCCAGGGAAAGCGGCGTCGATCTGAGGCAGGTGCCGGGAACAGGACCGGCCGGGCGCATCCTGCGCGAGGATATCGAGCAGTTCCTGGCCCAGGGCACCGCTCCCGCGGCGGCAAAGAACGGTCTCGCCAGGAAGACGGCTACCGAGGAGATCAAGCTCACCGGACTGCGGCGGCGCATCGCCGAAAAGATGGTGCTTTCCACCTCGCGCATTCCCCACATCACCTATGTGGAGGAAGTGGACATGACGGCGCTGGAGGAACTGCGCGCCACCATGAACGGTGACCGCAGGGCAGGTCATCCGAAGCTGACGGTTCTGCCGTTCCTCATGCGGGCGCTGGTCAAAGCCATTGCCGAGCAGCCGGAGGTCAACGCCACCTTCGACGACGATGCCGGCATTATCACGCGTTATAGCGCCGTCCACATCGGCATCGCCACGCAGACGCCGGCCGGCCTGACCGTGCCTGTCGTGCGGCATGCGGAAGCGCGCGGCATCTGGGATTGCGCCGCCGAGATGGCCCGGCTGGCGGATGCGGCGCGTTCGGGCACGGCGACGCGCGATGAGCTTTCCGGCTCCACCATCACCATCAGCTCGCTCGGTGCGCTTGGCGGCATCGTCTCGACGCCTGTGATCAATCACCCCGAGGTGGCGATCATCGGCGTCAACAAGATCGCTACGCGACCGGCCTGGGACGGCACGCAGTTCGTGCCGCGCAAGATGATGAACCTCTCTTCGAGTTTCGATCATCGCATCATCGACGGCTGGGATGCGGCGACCTTCGTCCAGCGCATCCGCACGCTCCTCGAAACGCCGGCGCTCATTTTCATCGAAGGCTGAGCCATGAAAGAAATTGTCTGCAAGCTCCTCGTCATCGGCGCCGGCCCGGGCGGCTATGTCTGTGCCATCCGCGCCGGACAGCTCGGCATCGATACCGTCATCGTCGAAGCTGGCAAGCCGGGCGGCACCTGTCTGACGGTCGGCTGCATTCCCTCAAAAGCGCTGATCCATGCAGCCGAAGAATTCGACGCCATGCAAAAAATGCTGGCCGGCAAGAACCCGATGGGCATCCGAGTCGAAGGCGCATCGATCGATCTCGCAAGGACGATCGCCTGGAAGGACGGCATTGTCGGCCGGCTAACAGGCGGCGTCCAGGGGCTCTTACAGAAGGCGCGGGTCAAGATCGTCCATGGCCGCGCCCGTTTCCGTGACGGCAAGACGGTGGAGGTGGAGACCGAAACCGGCCAGCAAATCATCCGCGCCGAGACCGTAGTGATCGCCACCGGTTCCGATCCGGTGGAGCTTGCCGATCTGCCTTTCGGCGGCCGGGTCATTTCCTCGACAGAGGCGCTGTCGCTGACGGAATTGCCGAAAGAGCTCGTCGTGGTCGGCGGCGGTTATATCGGGCTGGAACTCGGAATGGCCTTTTCGAAGATGGGCTCGGAGGTGAGCGTCGTCGAGGCAACGCCGCAGGTACTGCCGCTCTATGATGCAGAATTGGTGCGTCCCGTCATGCGCAAGCTGACCGAGAGCGGCATCCGGGTACTGACGGGTGCAAAGGCGATGGGTCTTGCCGATAATGGCGAGGCATTGATCGTTGAAACGTCGGACAGCCGGCGTGAGACACTGCCGGCGGATCGCATCCTTGTCACTGTCGGCCGCCGCCCGCGAACGGCGGGCTCCGGCCTCGAAGAACTCGATCTCGACCGCGCCGGTCCGTATCTGAGGATCGACGATCAATGCCGCACCTCGATGCGCGGCATCTATGCGATCGGCGACGTGACCGGCGAGCCGATGCTGGCGCATCGGGCGATGGCGCAAGGGGAGATGGTGGCAGAAATTATTGCAGGCAAGAAGCGGGGCTGGGACAAAAGATGCATTCCCGCCATCTGCTTTACCGATCCTGAGATCGTCAGCGTCGGCCTGTCGCCGGCGGAGGCGCGCGCGCAAGGATATGAGATCCGCACCGCCCAATTTCCGTTCAGCGCCAACGGGCGGGCGATGACGATGGTCTCTGAGGAAGGTTTCGTGCGCGTGGTGGCCCGCGCCGACACCAATCTCGTCCTCGGCCTGCAGGCGGTGGGAGCCGGAGTCTCCGAGCTTTCGGCAGCTTTTGCGCTGGCGATCGAGATGGGAGCACGCCTGGAAGACATCGCCGGCACCATCCACGCCCATCCGACCCGCAGCGAAGCGTTCATGGAGGCAGCGCTGAAAGCGTTGGGAAACGCTTTGCACATCTGAGCCGAATGGACCCGGATCACGCATGACGTCTGCCGGTTCGGATCCCATCAACGGAGACCGGAATAAGGCCGTGCCGATGCCGAAAAGCTTTGCCCACAAGGGCAAGAGCCCGACCTGTCGCAATAGGATCAGCGTCACACGGACATTGATCGACAGGCCGACTACCCCCTGAAGCGCTGACTTCGTCATCGCGTAGGCGGCAACCCCCGGATATGACATAGATCGCCGTTCGTGGAGCCGATTGACAAACTTAGTCCAGCTAACCTACTCGCACCATGGAGGCTCGAATGGCTACGATGAACGTATCTCTTCCGGACCCGATGAAAGATTGGGTTGAGGCACAAGCAAAGAGCGGGCGATATTCCAATGCCAGTGACTATGTGCGCGACCTGATCCGGAGGGACCAAATTCACGGTGACAAGGTTGCCGCCATGCAACGGTTCGTTGATGACGGTTTTAAAAGCGGTAGTGGCAGCCGCTCAAAGGACGAACTCTTTGCCGCGGCAGTGGCACGTGCAGAAACAACGCGCGACAGTAGATAATGCGCTTTGACCTTTTAGTCGAAGCGGAAGAGGACATCATTGCGATTGCCGAACAAGGAGTGCGCATGTTCGGAGCCGCACAGGCTAGGCAGTATCATGACGAGTCGTTTACCGTGCTTGATCTGATTGCGGCCAATCCGCGAATGGCGCGTGAGCGAGAAGAGATTTCGCCGCCAGTCAGAGTTCATCCGTTCAAAGCCCATCTCATTGTCTACCGCATCGAGGAGCACGGAACTATATTCGTGATCCGAATACGCCATGGACATGAAGACTGGGCCAGCGATCCCGCTTAGGCCTGGCTGAGTGAATGAACAAGCACAGTTGCATGGGGCAATAGGCCCCGGGAATATCGTCAGCAAAGCCTGTTAAGAGAACGCCGAGCGATCCCGAAGGACGGCTGAAACCCACGCGACAATCGCCGCGGGTGCATGTGATCCCTGGCTACGCCCTCCGGAGTCTCACTCACGCAACCACGGCCGACTGTTTCTCTGGGGCGTGGCCTCATTTTGGCGGACACAGAAGCTGGATCAATCACCAACGTCAGTGCCGTTCGATCACTTCGGCTTAATGGCCATTAGATTGCCCAACTCCATCGGGAAGGGGAATAAAATCGTCGAAGTCTTCTCGCTGGCGATGACGTTCAAAGTGCTCAAGTAACGAAGTTGCATCGCCTCCGGCTGTTTGGCCAGAATTTCCGCCGCTTCCAGTAGCTTCGCTGCAGCTTGCTGTTCGCCCTCGGCATTGATAACCTTTGCGCGGCGTTCGCGTTCAGCTTCCGCTTGGCGAGCAATCGCGCGTATCATCGACTCGTTGATGTCCACATGTTTGATCTCGACAGTGGCTACTTTAATTCCCCAAGCGTCCGTCTGAGAGTCAAGGATTTCCTGAATATCGGAGTTGAGCCTGTCACGTTCTGCCAGCATTTCATCGAGGTCATGCTTGCCGAGCACGGAGCGCAACGTCGTCTGAGCAAGCTGGCTTGTTGCCATCATGAAATCCTCGACCTGTATCGTCGACTTTTCGGGGTCAATGACCCTGAAGTAGATCACCGCGCTGACACGAACCGAGACATTGTCATGTGAGATGACGTCCTGGCTAGGGACATCGAGTACGCGCGTGCGCAAGTCGACCCGGATCATCTGCTGGACATAGGGGATGAGCAGAATCAAGCCGGGTCCTTTGACTCCGGTAAAGCGGCCAAGTGTGAACACG
Source organism: Rhizobium sp. CNPSo 3670 (assembly GCF_057784555.1). NCBI lineage: Bacteria > Pseudomonadati > Pseudomonadota > Alphaproteobacteria > Hyphomicrobiales > Rhizobiaceae > Rhizobium > Rhizobium sp. CNPSo 3670. Next base: position 19,473 of record NZ_JBXSOL010000009.1, on the reverse strand, counting down.
ACGCCGCGTTCATATTCCCTCAGGATCTTAACCGCGGATGCGAGGATGGCGACCGCAATGACAGTGGCCACCAAATAGAAGACAAGATCTGCAAACATATCCATGACTTCTCCTCCTGCGTCCTTGAGCGCCGCTAGGTGTTCTCAGGGCGGCTGGCGACCTCGAGCGCCAGCCCATTGCGGCCCGTCACCCTGACAGGGTCACCAGCAACAAGCGGTTCGGCGGAAACTGCCTTCCAGCGTTCGCCATGCGCGATGACGTACCCCGTGAGCCCCGTCCAGCTCTCAACTTTTCCGGAAATGCCAATCATCTCCTCTGCACCGGTGGCTACCTGGCGCATTCGCGAGGTGAATGCCAGGCGGGCAACGACAAGGCTAAAGGCAAGAGTCGCAAATGCAATTGCTCCCAGTAAGGGGCGCGACACTTGCAGGCCGGGTATGTCGGTATCAAACAAGATGGTGGCTCCGAGGATCACGGCTACCCCGCCGCCGATGCCCAAAGCGCCGAAACTTGGCGAATGCGCCTCAGCCACAGTCAATCCCACGCCGAGGAAAATAAGCCCAAGGGCGGCAAAACTTACCGGCAGCAATGCCAGGGCATAGAGACCAAGGAGGAGGCAGATGCCGCCGATCGTGCCAGGAAGCATTGTCCCGGGTGCAAGAAATTCGAAGATCAGGCCATAGATACCGACCATCATCAGGATGATTGCGATGTTCGGATCGGTAATGACGGAAAGCAGGCGCGTTCGCCAGTCAGGCTCGAATTCCTGCACGGCCAAACCGGCGGTATCGAGCCGGACCTCCGTTTGACCGACCCGCACCATGCGGCCCTGTGCCTTTGCAAGGAGATCGTTGACATCAACTGCCGTGAAATCGATGGCATGTTCGCGCACTGCCGCTGTGGATGAAAGGCTTGCAGCTTCGCGGACAGCAAGCTCTGCCCAGTCGGCGTTGCGATTGCGCAATTCCGCCAGTCCACGGATGTAAGCGACTGCGTCGTTAACGGCTTTTGCTTCGTGGGCATTGCCTGGAGCTACCGGCTGCTTGCCACCAGGTTCGCTCGGCTTCTTTTCGGGTTCCTCATCACCGCCAAAAGGCTTCACGCCGAGCGCGATTGGTGTCGCCGCACCCAAATTGGTGCCAGGGGCCATCACCGCAATGTGGCTTGCGTAGAGAATATAGGTGCCGGCGCTGGCAGCCCGTGCCCCGCTTGGCGCGACGAAACTCGCGACAGGCACCGGCGAGGCAAGGATCGCGCGGATGATTTCCCGCATGGAGGTGTCAAGGCCGCCTGGTGTATCCATTTGCAGGACGATCAAGACCGCTTCACGTTCGCCAGCACGCTGAATGCCTCGAACCACGTAGTCAGCTATAGCAGGCCCAATGGCGCCATTTACCTTGAGGACGACAGACGCGCGGTCAGACGCCGACGGTACGCCGAAGCCCCAAGCTGAAAGCAGCAAAAACAACAAAGTGAAGATTGGCGGTTGCCATCGCCAACACCTCAATCCCCGCGTGCCAATCGGCGGAACGTACATAGTATTTAATGTATGTCGGAAATTACAAAGTAAAAGACGAAGGCGTCAAAGGCTTAATGTTCAAGCCGTCTTACGCGCTCGTAAAGGCGAAGTTGGCTAAGCGCGTTACACGGATGCGAGCCGCGTGGCCCATGTTTTTTTGAAGGTCGCTCGCGGCCAGCGTCTTACGACCAAACTAATGTCGGCCGCTTCAATATTTGGCAATCAGATCGTGCCATTCTATCGTCAGCGGTTAGTTCTTCCGCTTCTACGACCCATGAAGGGTTTCACTCCGCGTCATCAAGCGCTGCGAGGAGCTCACGGTCGCATGTCCCTTTCAGAAGATAAGAGATTGAATCTCCTTCACCAGGCCAGCATTCTCGATACGCCGCCGACGGAAGAGTTCGATGCAATCGTGCGGCTGGCTTGCAGCGTCTTCGACATGCCGATGGCGATGGTTTCGTTCGTCGACGGGGATCGGCAGTGGTTCAAGGCCGAGCACGGTCTCTTTTTGAAAGAAGCGCCACGCGAGCATTCCTTCTGCAGCCATATCGTACAAACCAACTCACCGCTCGTCGTCGAAAAGGCCGACAAGGATTCTCGCTTTTCCGGAAATATCTTCGTCAGAGAGCGTTCGGTTCGGTTCTATGCGGGAGTGCCGCTTTCGGAAGGGGAGACCTGCTACGGCAGCTTCTGCGTCCTCGACACGAAGAGCCGCCGCTTCGGCGATCGGGATCTCGAACAGCTCCGCAGTTTGGCAAGCGTCGTCGTCGGCCTTATCCGGGAACATCGTCAGCAAAGCCTGTTGAGAGAACAGCAACGCGAATTGGAATTGAAGCAGGCCCGCTTCGAGCAGACCGAACGCTCTGCCAAGGTCGGCGGCTTCGAGATGGATCTCGAGACCGGCACGATCATTTGGTCGGACCAGATTTACCGCACCGTCGGATTGCCGGTCGGCAAACGCATGACCTCGGAGGAGGTGATCGGCTGTTATGCTCCCGAAGAGCGCGAAAGCGTCAGACGCAGGATCCGCGATGTCCTCGATGGTTCAGCGGCCGGCATCGACAGGGAATATCGCATCATGACGCCAGACGGGGAGGAACGCTGGGTTCGCGTGGTCAGCGATATCGAGCGCTTAAGCGGCAAGCCCAGTCGTCTGTTCGGCATTGTTCAGGATGTTTCCGAAAAAGTGCGTTACGAGCAACGTCTGCTCCAGGCGGCCAACGCCGATCCTCTGACCGGACTTGCCAACCGGGCAGCCTACAATGCTCATATGGAGCGGCTCACAGCGGCCGACGCTCCTTCCATCGGCTTGCTGCTGATCGACGTCGACCGGCTGAAGCAAGTGAACGATATCCTTGGCCATGCGACAGGTGACCTGCTGCTGAAAGGCGTGGCCTCACGTCTGGATGAACGCTTGGGAAAGCGAGGAAAGGTCTTTCGCCTCGGCGGCGATGAGTTCTCCGTCATTCTGGATGCGCCCGCTAGCGTACGCCGCATGGGCTCAATCGCGCGCCATCTGATCGAATATATCGGTCGCCCTCTGGAGGTTGCGGGATCGACGATACATCCGGCGATAACCGTGGGTGGCGCGATTTCGGAGGGCGAGATGGATGCCGCAACACTTTCGCAAAACGCGGACTTCGCTCTCTATCATGCCAAAGAAACGCGGCGCGGCAGCTATGTGCACTACGAGCCCAGCCTGCGTTCGAGGATAGCGCGACGCATTCAGATCATCCGGGAGGTGGAGTCGGCTCTTACCGAACATCGGATGGTGCCGCACTATCAGCCGATCGTTGCCTGTGCCGACGGTCAGGTACGGGCGTTCGAAGCGCTTGTGCGAATGCGGCGTCCGGATGGTTCAATCGTGTCGGCGGCGCAATTTCACGAGGCGTTCACAGACCCAAGCGTTGCCTATCACATTACGACCCGCATGCTCGAGCAGGTCGCGTCCGACATTCGAGGCTGGACCGACCGCGGGCTGGAATTCGGGCGGGTCAGCCTCAACATAAGCGCCTCCGATTTCATGAGGGGCGACTTGGAAACCCGGATCGTTGCCGCCTTTGCGTCAAGAGGTATTCCGCTGGATAAACTTATGCTGGAGGTGACGGAAACGGTCTTCCTGCAGGGCCTGGAAGATGCCGTTGCAACAACCCTGCAACGTCTGCGCAGGAAAGGCCTGACAGTGGCGCTCGATGACTTCGGGACAGGTTATGCATCGCTGACGCATCTGCGAAGTCTGCCGGTCGACATCATCAAAATCGACAAGAGCTTTATTGACACCATGCTCGTGGATGAATCGAGCCTCGCAATCGTCGAACTGGTGCTCAATCTGGCACGGAAACTCGATATGAAGGTCACGGCGGAAGGCGTAGAGAGCCATCGGCAGGCGATGTGTTTGCTGGAAATGGGCTGCACCACGCTGCAGGGCTATTTGTTCGGCAAACCCATGGGCCGCGAACGTGTTGGCGAATACCTGTGCATGCCGAAAACCGGCGTGACGGAAAACGCCGACCGACCGCACGAGGAACTGCGTCGTCTCCTCGGATAGCAGGGGGCGAGGTGCGCCGCTGTCGGCCGCTGCGACAAGGCTCAGGCGGCGGCCGTGGAAAGATCCGGATCGGCGTGATGGCAGGCAGTCAGCAGTCCGGGCGCAGCCGTCCTGTTCGTCAAGGCCGGCTCCTGTTCGGCGCAGATCGATGTCGCCTTCCAGCAACGCGTTCGAAAACGACACCCGCTCGGCGGATCGACGGGGCTTCGCAAATCAGTCCTGTTGTTTGATCTCTATAGGGCTCTTCATGATGATTTCATGATGCGGAAACGGAATAGAGATGCCAGCTTTCTTGAAGGCGTCCCACAGCGCCATGAGGACTTGCCCGCGAACATTTGTAAGCCCGTTCGCTGGATCCGAGATCCAGAAGCGGAGCCGAAAGTCGAGCGACGAAGCGCCAAAGGCGGTCAGCCAGCAGACGGGTGGCTTATATTCGTTTGCGACCCGGGGCACGGTCGATGCTGTCGCAATGGCAATCTTGACGACGTGATGCGGATCGCTGTTATAGGACGTCCCGAAGTCAACGTCGATCCGTACATAATCACTGGAAAACGACCAGTTGACGACCTGCTGCGATATGAAGTCTTCATTTGGAATGAGGTACTCCTTGCCATCGCGGGTGATGACGGAAACAAACCGCGAGCGCAGGTCACGGATCGACCCGAACGTATCGCCAAGGGTGATCGTGTCACCCGGCTTGATTGACTTGTCGATCAAGATGATTATGCCGGAGATGAAGTTCGAGACCACTTTTTGAAGGCCGAAGCCGATTCCGACGCCGACTGCGCCTGAGAAAATGGTCAGCGCGGTAAGGTCGACCCCGGTCGCCGACAAAGCGATGGCTCCAGCGATTATGATCAGGCTGATCTTGATGCATTTGCTGATCAACACCTTGATGGAAGGCGATAAGTCGGCCGAGCGCTGAATCCAGTGGGAAAGCATGTTGCCGATGAGGACGGCCATCCAGATCAAGGCGATCGCCAGCACGAGGGCTTTGAGCACAAGTAGAAGCGACAGTCTCACCGCACCCAAATTAACCGCGAGTCCGTCGAGGGCAGATAGAACCGGGCCGTCAAGACCAACTGCATAAAGAGCGATGTAGCTCCAGCTGCCGATCGCGACGGCGCGTGACAGGGTTGGGTTGCGGATGATCTTGGTCAGGACGGAGATGACGAACCATGCCGCTGCCAGCGTCAGAGCCGTGGACACAAGCCAGCGTTGTGAGGGCCACGCGCTCTTGCTCAGCACAACGTTGGCGAGCCATAACCAAGCGACAAGGAAAAGCCACATCATCCGGCGCATAGGAGCAATGATGACCCGAAGCAGGTCTGGATTACCCTTGATCTGGCGCGCCTTTGCCTCCATCGCAGGCTCTGTGCGTGACGCAAGTAAGGAGGCAAAACCCAAGCCCGCCACGATGATCGCAAGCTGAAAGAACGTCCATTCGTTCAGAATGAAGGTCGTTAGCCACTGCTCGGCGATCTCGGTCATCTGACTGATATTCATGATGATGATCCGACGAATGTCAGCTAGAGAAAGCTAGCGCACGAGTTTAGTTCATTTGGAAGAAACAAGCATCAGCATTCCATTTCGTCGTGCTAAAACAACTCGATGAAACGTGCTCGCGGGTATCGATCAGCTTGCGCGCCTGCGCAGCCATGCGCACGATGAGCTGAAGACGGAGCGTCATGAAGCCTACTAAAAAACGCGGCAAGTCGCGACCAGATAAGTCTCAGCCATTGCTGCGGCAGCTCGCCGCAGTTCCTGCGAAGCTGTTCGCTGGCGCGTTCCGCCAACAGTACGGCGCCATCTGCTTCCGCTATTGCAATGGCGGGCCGAAGATCGAAATTCTCGTGATCACATCGCGCGAGAGCGCGCGCTGGGTCATACCGAAGGGCTGGCCGATGAAAGGGAAGAAGCCTTTCGAAGCGGCACTGATCGAAGCCTGGGAGGAAGCAGGCGTGCGCGGGGCGGTGAGAAGGAAACCTGTCGGCCGCTATACCTATCTGAAGGAATTCGACGACGGCGATGTGGCGCCATGTATCGTCGACCTGTTTCAGATCGAAGTCACCGAGATCGGAAACGACTTCAAGGAACAAGGCCAGCGCATTCTCGAATGGGTCAGCCCTGATGAGGCGGCGCGACGTGTTCGAGAGGTCGAACTCAAGTCGCTGCTCGTCGAATTTGAACCGCGGGGTCAGAAGAAGTCTGACCACGGCTGATCGGATTGTAGGGCTCCTCGTTCTGATTACCGTTCGTGGCGGGGCGGAAGGCAAGTTGGCTCTCAATTGCCACTGCCTCGACAGGCGTCGTCATTATCGCTCGAACGGCTCGCCGAGCGAGGCGACGCCATTGAGTTTGAGCAGGCGACGATCCGCCGAAATGATACCGAGCACAATGATCGTCACCAGATAGGGCAGGCATGCGAGCAGCTGCGAGGGAACGTCGAGCCCGGTCGCCTGGGCGGCAAGCCCCATCAGCGATACTGCGCCGAACAGGCACGCCCCGAGAAAGATGCGGCCGGTCAGCCAGGTTCCGAAGACGACGAGCGCAATTGCGATCCAGCCGCGGCCGGCAATCATCCCATCCGCCCAGAGCGGCGTGTAGATCGTCGCCGCATAGGCGCCGGCAAAGCCAGCCATGACGCCGCCGACAGCGGCTGCGGCGAAGCGGATTGCGACGACCGGGTAGCCGATAGCATGGGCCGCCTTCGGATTTTCGCCGACGGCGCGGATAATCAAACCAACCTTGCTGTAGGCAAACATCGCCCAGATAACGACGGTCACGGCCAGCGAAAGCCAGACGACGATATCCTGGGTAAACAGGCCGCCGATGACCGGAATATCGGAAAGACCGGGAATGGCGATCTTCGGCAGCGCCCTGACCGTCAGGCTCTCGTAGGTCTTGCCGAACAGAGCCGACAGGCCCTGTCCGAGAATCCCGATCGCAAGCCCGGTCGCGACCTGGTTTGCATTGAAGCCGAGGACGATTGCCGCAAAGATCAGGGCCAAAAGCGCGCCGCCGAGGCCGGCGGCGAGAAAAGCCAGAAAATGGCCGCCGCCATGATAGACGATGATGAAGGCGATGACGGCGCCGAATGCCATCAGCCCCTCGACGCCGAGATTGAGCACGCCGGCACGCTCGACGATAAGTTCTCCGAGCGCTGCGAGGAGGAAAGGTGTCGCAGCAGCCAGCATTCCGGCCAGAACGAACTCGACGGCGTTCATGCCGGGCTCCTGCTCGCTGCGGGCGGCCAGACAAGACGGTGGCGCACGAAGGCGATGGCCACCAGGTAGGCAAGGAGCAGGCTGCCCTGGAAAACCCGGACGGCCGCGACCGGCAGATTGGCGGAGACCATGGCGTTGTCGCCGCCGATGTAGAGCGCCGCCATGACGATTGCAGAAACGACGATGCCGATCGGGTGCAGGCCGCCGAGATAGGCGACGATAATTGCCGCATATCCGTATCCGGTTGAGATCGAGCGCTGCAGCTGACCGAGCGGGCCGGCGACTTCGGCGGCACCGGCAAGACCGGCTGCGGCTCCACCGATCAGCAGGGAAAGCCAGATTGCCCAGCTTTCCCGGAATCCGGCATAGCTCGCCGCGCGCGGCGCCAGTCCGCCGACCTGCAATTTATAGCCGATGAAGCTCTTCTGCATGAAGACCCATGCGGCGATCGACAGGAGAACGGCGAGGACGAGCGCGACATTGACGCGCGTTCCCTCGATCAGGATCGGCACCATCGCGTCATATTGGAACATGACGGACTGCGGGAAATTGAAGCCGTTCGGATCCTTCCAGGGACCGAGCAGCAGATAATTGAGGAGTTGCACGGCAACGAAACTCAGCATCAGCGAAACCAGAATTTCGTTGGCATTGAGCCGGACGCGCCAAAAGGCGGTGAGGGACGCCCAGACTGCCCCGCCCATCATGCCGAGCAGCAGCATCGCCGGCCAGATCCATTGGCCGGTCGCTTCGGGCCACCAGATCGGAATGGCGGAGGCGAAGATCGCACCGAGCACGAATTGTCCTTCGGCACCGATGTTGAACACCTTGGCGCGAAAGCCGATTGCAAGCCCCTGCGCGATGAGGAGCAGGGGAGCGGTCTTCAACAGCACTTCGCAGAACGATGCCCACGAGAAAAAGGGCTCAATCAGCATTGCATAGACGACCGCAGCCGGATCGCGCCCCATGGCGACGTAAAGTCCGAGATTGAGTACGATGGTAACGGTGAGGGCGATGGGCGGCGCCAGAAGGGTGGCGGCAAGCGATGCCCGCTCCCGACGGACCAGAATTGGCAGGGCGGCAAGGAAAGGTCTGCTCATGCGGTGGCTTTCTCGCGCTGCGGCTGGGCTCCGATCATGTATCGGCCAATCTCTTCCGGGTTGGTGTCACGCGTGACCAGCGGCCCACTCAGCGTCCCGTGCTGCAGGACCTGGATATGATCACTCAATTCGAACAGTTCCTCGAGTTCCTCGGAAATGACGAGGATCGCCACGCCCTCGTTGCGAAGGCGCATCAGCCGCTTGCGGATCGCCGCGGCCGCACCGATATCGACGCCCCAGGTGGGCTGGGCGAGGAAAAGAAGCTTCGGCGCCAGCATGATTTCGCGTCCGACGATGAATTTCTGCAGGTTGCCGCCGGAAAGCGACCCGGCCTCTGCCCCTGGGCCGCGCGTGCGCACGTCGAAGTCCCGGATGCAATCACCGGTGAAGGCCTTCGCCTTGACCTTGTCGAGCAGGCCATGCTTCACAAGGTTCAGCGGGTGGGCGGTCAGCAGGCTATTATAGGTGAGCGACATCTCGGGAACCGCACCACGGCCGAGCCGGTCCTCCGGTACGAAGGCGAAACCGAGCCGCCGGCGGGCGGCAGTGTCGAGTGTGCCGACGTCCTCGCCCATCATGAAGATCTGGTCGCGCTGATCCCGCGGCAACAGGGTTTCACCCGAAATCAGAGCCGCCAGTTCGCTTTGACCATTTCCCGAAATGCCGGCAATGCCGAGGATTTCGCCGGCGCGCACGGCCAGGCTGACATTGGAAAGCTGCATGGCGAAGGGATCTGCCCGGTAATCGAGCCCGACGAGTTCCAAGCGCTTTTCACCTTCGACCGAAGGCAGCGCAGGCATCGGTTCCGGCATGTCGCGGCCGATCATCATGCGGGCAAGCTCGTGGGCATCATGCTCGCGGGGATCGACGTGGCCGGTCACCCGTCCGCCGCGCAGGATCGTCGCGCGATCGCAGAGCGACTGGATTTCTTCGAGCTTGTGAGAGATGAACAGGATGGACACGCCGCCATCCCGCAGGCGGCGCAATGTTTCGAACAGCTTTTCCACCGCCTGCGGCGGCAGCACCGAGGTCGGCTCGTCAAGAATGAGCAGTTTCGGATCGGTCATCAGGCATCGGATGATTTCCACCCGCTGCCTTTCGCCGACGGAAAGCGAATGGACATGAGCGTGTGGATCGACTTCGAGGCTGAACTCATGCCCGAGCTTGCGAACGCGTTCCGCAAGATCGCTCTTCTTGCCGGACACGATCAGGCGGATGTTCTCCACGACCGTCAGGCTCTCGAACAGCGAGAAATGCTGGAACACCATGCCGATACCGGCGCGCCTTGCCTCTGCGGGAGAGGCAAGGCTGAGGGCTTTTCCGTTCCACGCGACGGTGCCGCTGTCCGGCTGCTCGACTCCGTAGATCAGCTTCATCAGGGTCGATTTGCCAGCCCCGTTTTCTCCGAGGATGGCATGGATGGATCGTGGAGCGACGTCGAGATCGATCTGCTGATTGGCATCGACCGGGCCATAGCTCTTGGTAATGCCGCGCAGCGACAGGAGCGGGCTTACCATGGCTTACTTCGGCAGCGGCGTCGTGACACCCTTGACGTGCCAGTCCATCGCGACGATCTCTGCGTCTGTCGCCGTGGTCCCCGAAGCGACACCTTCACTGCCATCAGCCTTGGTGATCGGGCCGGTAAACGGCGAGAAGCTGCCATCGGCAATCTTGGCCTCGATTTCCTTGATCTTGGTCATCGTATCGGCGGGGATTGCCGGGTTCCAGTCGACGACCTGGACAACCTTGTCGGCAACACCGAGGAACGCATTGGCGCCCTTGAAGGTGCCTGCAAGGTGGGCGTCAACCGACGCCTTGAAGAAGGGCGACCAGTCGGTAGCGATGCAGCCCAGATAGGTCTTCTCGGCATATTTCTTCATCGACGAGTTGAGGTTGAACGCATAAACCCCGGCTTCCTCGCAGGCCGAGATTACCGAGGGTGTATCCTGCGCATTCGAGAAGATCACGTCGCAGCCCTGCGAGATCAGCGCCTTGGCGGCTTCCTGCTCCTTGGCTGGATCGAACCAGGAGTTGACCCAGACGACAGACACTTCGATATCCGGCTTGACGGCCTGCGCGCCGAGCGTGAAGGCGTTGATGGAGGTGATCAGCTCCGGAATGGCAAAGGCCGACACCGAACCGAGTTTGCCGGTCTTGGAAACGGCCGCCGCCGCCATGCCGAGCAGGTAGGTTCCCTGAAAATATTTAGCGGCGAAGGGCGAGAAATTCGGTGCGACCTGGAAGCCTGAAGCATGCAGGACGCTCACCTTCGGATTGCGGCGGGCGATCTGCAGCGCGCCATTCTGATAGCCAAACGAGCCGGCGATCAGGAAATGGTTTCCGTCGGCGACGGTCTTGTTCATGATGCGGTCGGCATCCGGACCTTCGGCGATGTTTTCGATGACCGTGACCTTCACCTTGTCACCATAGGCGGCCTTGATCGGGTCGATACCGGCGGCAAGCGCATGGCCCCAGCCGACGTCGCCGATAGGCGAGGGAACGACGAGCGCGATGCCGAGCGGTTCGTCGGCGGCAAGCGCCGAGCGGCCGGCAAAGGCCGTCGCGAGGCCTGCAGCTGCCGCGCTCTTCATCAGTGTTCTGCGGGTGAAATTACTGGACATGTCAGTTCCCTCTTTTGGTTTTTAGAATTCGACTGCCTCGAGAGCCGCTTCCGCGGCGGCGAAGAGCTGTGCCTCATCGAGCCCGACAAACTCGCCGGCTTGCCAGACGATGCGTCCGTTGATCATGGTCAGGTCGGTCGGCATGCCGATCCCCACCTTGGCAATCAGGCTCAATGGGTCGTGGCGGGTTCCGACATAATCCATCCGCCTGGTATCGATGGCGAAGAGGTCGGCTGCCATGCCGGGAGCGAGCCGGCCGATATCGCTGCGGCCAAGCAGGCTTGCGCCACCCGTGGTCGCGTAGCTCAGGAAATCGATGGGCGCTGGAACCGGATGGGCGCGCGTCGAGGCCGTCAGGCATTGCAGCATATAGGCAGAGTGGATGCAGTGCATGAGGTTGGAATTGTCGTTCGAGGCCGCGCCATCGCAACCGAGGCCAATACGCAGGCCGAAAGCGGCCATCGCGGGTATGTCCGTCACTTCGGCGCCGACCAGATAGACCGGTTCGGGGCAATGGGAGACACCCGTGCCGCTTGCCGCCATCTTGCGCAGTTCCTCGTGTGTCAACTCCCAGCAGTGGGCATAAAAGCTGTCAGGCCCGGCAAAGCCGAGTTCGGCGCAATAGTCGACCGTACGCATTCCATGCCGTGCTTGGATGACGGGACTTTCACCTTCGCCGACATGCGTGTGCAGCCGGACGCCGCGATCACGGGCAAGGGCGACCGATTCGACGAAGGTTTCGCGGTAACAATTCACGGGCTGACAAGGGGCAACGACCACCTGGCGCATGCTGAAGGCGCCGGAATCGTGGTAGCTGTCGATCAGCCGGGCGCAATCGGCGATGAACTCGTCGGTGGTTTCCAGCATGGCGTCCGGGATCGTCGAGCCCTCGGACTTCGGCAGCGTATTGCCGCCTCGTCCCGCGTGGAAGCGCATACCGAGAAGTTCCGCCGCCTCGAACTGACGATCGATCAGACGCTTTCCGGCGTGCCGGGGGAAGCAATACTGGTGGTCGAAGGCCGTCGTGCAGCCATGCTTGATCATCTCCGCCATGGCCGTGACCGACGAATGATAGAAGCAATCCTCGTTCAGCCGCGAGAAGATCGGATAGATCCGGTCGAGCCATTCGATCACGGAGAGCTTCGTCCAGTCGAGATCGGCCCGATTGCGCACGAAGCATTGGAAGAAGTGGTGATGGGTGTTGACGAGACCCGGATAGACAAACCAGCCGGACGCATCCTGAATGATCGTGTCGGCAGGCAGGGCCTCCTGCGACAGGTTCGTCCCGATCGCCTGGATCGCCGGGCCGCTGGTCAGCAGATCGGCGTTCCGACGCACGGTCGGCCCGTTGCCTTTGTCGACGATTATGGCGGCGCAGTTCTTCAGCAGGTACCCCGGCATCTCACGTCTCCTCCCTGGCGGGATGAGGGTCGGGCTTCAACTCGTGCAGCCGGTGGATGCCGGGCATTTCGATGAAACCTTCAAGACTGCGGATGGCGCGCAGCCACAGCCGAATGTTCGGATAGGGATCGAGCGAGATTCCGCCATCAGGCGCCAGTGCGACATAGGGGAAACAGGCGATGTCGGCGATCGTTGCGCGTTCCGACGCCAGGAACCGCATGTCGCGGAGCCGCTGCTCAAAAAGTCCGGCTTCGAGTTCGCGCAGCGCCGCGATCCCCTGTGCCTGCAGGGTCTCGATATTGCCGGGGCGCAGCAGCATCTGATGCAGCCGTGCCCCACCGAGATTTGTCGTCAGCCGATGCGAAAAAGAGAGCCATTGTTGCACGCGCGCCGTCTCCTCGGGCGCGTTCAGACCCAGCCAGTCGGGACCGCTCCGGGCGGCGAGAAATGCGAGAATGGCGGAAGATTCGGTCAGCACCAGATCGCCATCCACGAGGATCGGGATCGAACCTGCCGGATTGAGGACGAGAAGCTCAGGACCACGATGTTCTAGGCCGGGATGGAAATCGACCGGCCGGATATCCAGCTCGATGCCGAGGATCGCGGCCATCAGGCGGATCTTGTAACAGCTCGGCGATAGGACGTAGTCGTAGAGCTTCATTGTGCGACCAGCTGTGCGCCATAGAGATAGTTGTGGCGCTTCAGCCAGCGCCGGTAAGCGATCGATGTCAGGTCGGCCCTTGTCGGAATTTCCATGCCGGGATCGAGCGGGAGAAGCGCCGGGATCTGGTTTTCGAGGATCGACCGATCCTGCAGGAAAATCATTTGCTGAAAATGGATGAGGTCCGTCATTGGCGTCACGTCGTCGAAGAGGGCCATCCACGGCCACACGTCGCAAAGGTCTTCCGCAAGCGGCTGGACGAAGAGGGTTATGACATCCCATTCCGCGGGGCGGGGAGGGCAAGTCTTGTAAAGCACCGAGCAGGTCGGGGCCGGCACGCGGTACATATATTCGGTGGTTATTCCGCCGGTCGCCGACTTTGCAGCCTGCGGCTGGTAGAACTTCACCTGTGTCGCCCAGACTTCATCCTCCTCCTCGCGGATCTCGACTTTATAATTTTCGACTTCCGTATGCGGCTCGGCGCCGAGAATATCGGTATGGACGAAGGGAAAATGCGCGATATCGAGGAAGTTCTCGACTGCTCTCAAGGGGGAACAGCGCACCCGCACGACGCCGACATCGATGAAGCGGCGGCCCGGCTGATCCGCTTCGGGAATGGCAAAGATCTCCTTGGCGGGGGTGCCGAGAGAAGACCAGACATGACCATAGCGGACGCGAACGGGCAGGACACGTCCATCGCCCGACGTGACCCGCGCTGCGCCGTCAGCCGTGCGCATAACTTCTATGGGCTCGCCCATCAAAGCGGTTTTGCTTCCTGCCTCGGTGAGTCGGCTCAAGAGGCCAACCGGGTACCATTCGTCGAGCATCGCGCCGGCTTCTTTCATGCCGCATCCTTCTGGCGTGTCTCCACCCGGCGGCGTAGGGCTTCGGCAATGCGGGAGGCCGTAATTCGATCTATGACGCTGCGACCCTGTTCGACCAGGACGTGAATGAGCGTGCGATCGATCTGCGCTGCCGGCAGCAGCCGGATCCACGGACATTCGGCGACGTGGATCAACCCGTCCGCATCGAGTTTGCCTTCGGCTGCCGCTTCGATTGCCGCTATGCCGGCGTCCAGCGTTAGCGATCGTATTGGCGCGAAACGATCCAGGCGTGGCGGCAGTATTGCCGGCTCGCCGACTGACACCCAGACGATGCCATCTGATTCTTCGACCCGCTGGACCGCCACGCGAATCGTTTCCGGCGGTACAAGGTCGGGATGAGCCGGAATGCGAACACATCCTCCCGCCGGAGAATAGCTCCAGCCGTGATAAATGCATGAGAGGGCCTCGCCCCGCACGAAGCCGTGAGACAATCGCATGCCGCGATGCGGGCAGCGGTCGGACGAGGCCGATACGCGCCCGGACTGGCTGCGCCAGAGAGCGATTGATCCTGCCGATGTCCAGGCCGGTATGACGGTTGCCGGCGGCAGATCGGCAGAAAGCGCGACAGGCATCCAGGAGCCGGCCGTATCGGAAGGCATGACGGTTATTTCCTCAATCTTACCAGCGGCTTGACACTGCAGACGTAGCGCGGCTTTCCAAGCTTTGCAATCTCAGCTTCAGAGGTTTGCATAAAAGATTCGCATTGGCAACAATGGTTAAATAACGGGCATCAGCTCGGGTGCTGTTCCGGCTGCGGTGTGTCTGTGGCATATACAATCCTGCGCTGAATCGCGTCGACCCAGACATCGATCGGCCCAAGTGAACATCCCACTTCCAGCATGTCGATCAGTTCGACAGGTCCCGCGACTTCAAGTTCGATCCGGTCTGCGCCGGCATGCAAAAAATCATGGGAAAGACCGAGCTTGTCGGCATGACAGCGAATCCACGGGACGAACGAGGCGGATTTGACGTCGCCAATGATCGTGATCCGTTCGCGTAACTCGCTGCGCCGTGATTGTCGCATGGAATTCTCTCGCTCGCCCTATGATGACAGCATAGCGCTTCGTCGCCTTTGTGAAAGGGGCATGAGCGAAGGTTCTGGTCGTTCCACCGATCGATGCCTAAATAGCAATCATGCCGGGCTCCGTGGAGAAGGTGACACCAGCCGTCGCCTCCATAGTGGTCGCCAAAGGCTGCATCTCAGAAAACGAGCGGCAGATTCTTCAGGTCGACTAGGTAAAGCGGAAGGAGGTGACGACTGACCTCGATGACACTTCAGCCGGAGACTTGCTCCTATTGCAGGCCGGTCCTCGGACGGAAAGATATGGCCCGCACGTCGCTCGCGGGCCTTACCTGAACACCCAGAGAAGGTTTATCAGGAAATTAAAGGTGAAGGCCGTCCCTATGCCGAAAAACTTTGCCCATAAGGGCGAGAACCCGACCTGTTGTGCGAGACTCAGCGTCACACAGACATTGATGGACAGGCCGACGAGCGCGCCGATCAAAAACAGTGAAGCGCGCTTGCGGCTTATTGCCTGATTGAAGACATACCGGCTGGTGACGCTGTAATTGACGGCGGCGGCGATCAGCCAGCTCGATGTCGCCGAAAGGATGAGAGGCACGCCGAGCACCAGCATGCAATGAAACATCGTGAGGTCGACGAATGCAGCGAGACCCCCAGTGAACACATAACGAATAGCTTTGGAAAAGATCATCCGGATGTCTCCTCTGCCCGAAGCGCCGCGAACACTGGGTCCGAATAGGTTGAAAAGGTCAGCCAGTCCTCCCGCGGCACGTTGGAGCGAATGAGCGGCAGGACACCAGCGCGCCGCGCCGCAAGACCGTCCCGCTCCGGCCTGTCGCCTATCAGCACGGTTTGCGCCGGACCGACACCGGCGCGCTGCATCAGCATCTGCAGGCCCCGCGGATGAGGTTTTTGGATGCCGACGCCGGGATCGCTTGCAGCCAATATGTAATCGGCCGACAAGTTCATCCTGTGCAGCTTCTCGTCGGCAGGATAATCAGAATAGATCCCGATCGCCTTATTCTGCCGTCTGAGACCGGCAAACAACTCCACCAGCCCATCATACCGGCAGGATGCGAGATGGGCGAGCGGACGGCGGCCGATCCATTCGCTGACGATTGCCTCTATCCTTTCCGCGGGCTCGCCGGTTCGCGCGACGATACGCGCCATCAGGTTCGCCTGAAAATCGTCGATCTCCTCCTCGCCGATGGTTTCACGCAAGGAACGGTAAGCGCGCAGCACCCGCAGATTGGTCAGGCTGCCCCGCGCCACCGCATGAGCGATCAATTCGCCCGCCATCCGAAGGCGCAGCCTTCTCTGGCTATAAAGTGTTCCGTCGACGTCAAAGACGACGAAACGGATACTGCCCCAGTCGATATCATTCGCCATGATCATTGGATGGTGATGTAGTGCTGCTCGGTCAGGGTCACTAAAAGAGGAATGTCGACGAACGTCGTGAAGATGAAGGCCGCCACCAGGGCCATGACGACTGCAATCAGCCCCGGCTCGCGGAACAGCTTTTCCGGTTTCTGCGCCGTAGATCCCGGTTTCGTGGCCATCACGAAGTAGGCTGTAAACAGGACAACGACGAAGGGCAGGACGAGCATGTACTCGATGCGATACTTGACCAGGAAGACGGACAGGAAGGCAATCGAAAAGAGTGAGTAGGCAATGCATGAGGCAGTCAGCGAGACCTGCGTATAGTGCGCGAAACTCGCCCGGTAGCGCGACAGCAGATCTTTGCCATGGGACGCGACGATCTCGTCATATTCCGATAAGCGCTTGGCCGCCATAAGGAACGCGCCGCCGAACCAGTAGGCGAGAATGATCGATCCAGGCGGCAGGCTCGTTGGGTCGATCATCGACCAGCCGATAACCAGCCGGATCGGATTGTTGATCGATTCCGAGATGACGTCGAGATAGGCCTTGTCCTTGCTTCTGATTGGGTCGAGATTGTAGAGGATTCCCTGAATCGCAAACAGACAGGCCACGCAGAAGAGAAGTTTGCTCGAGAGGATGGCGCAGCCGAGGCCGACGATGAGCAGCACGCTCCACTCAAGCTGAACCAGCCTGCCGTTCATCGCGCTTTGCACGGCGGACCGCTGCGATTTCGTCGGATGATGCCGGTCAAACTCCCGGTCGAACCACTCGTTGATGCAGTAGTTCGCAGAGGCGATGCAGAGCGCGGTCACAAGGCCAAGCAGGACCGAAGACGCCAGGTCGTCGTTTCTGACCCCGCGCAGAAGATAGGCGAGGATGATGCCGGGAAGGATGAAGACGTGCTTCGTGCTGTGATCGAGCCGCGCAATGGCGATATAGTCGCTCCAGCCGGCACGGCCTGATGCGGGGACGCTCCGGTCACTCGAGCCTGTGTTCATACCAGACGCCTCCTTCATCGCCAGACGGTCTATTTCCGATCATCATCTACACGTAATAGGTTTCGAAATAATTCGCAGGAGGCAACGTATGCCCTCGCTGATGGAGGATGCCTAATTAATCAGCATCTAAAATTCACCCTTATCGGCATCCAATTTTGGCTCTGACGCAGATTTGGTGCAATTCTCTCATGTCGCGCCAATCAGGCGGGCTTGAAGAAGATCAAGCTTTCCGCGTCCGTACATCTGGCGCTTTACCAGCTTGAGCTTGGTGATCTGCCCCTCGGTTTGTCCATTGGACCATGGTGAGACGATCACTGCCCGGACTGCATGTATGTCTTTCGCCACGCCATTGACAAAGGAGGAAATCACACTGTTATGGGCGCGGTCGATCCACGGCGCGAGATGGTTTTCCGCCTTGCACCGGATCATAAGATAGACTTCGGCGATGATATCGCGAGCCGTAACGAGCAAGGGAACACCACTTTCGATAGCGGCGATTGCGACGGTCTCGGATTTCGTCAGGTTGTCTCTGCTGGTTGACAAAGGGCGGGCAATCGTTCGGGCGGAGGGAATGCGGGTCAACGAGTCCGCATCCGCCTTGTCGGCTCGCTTCCGTCGTGTGGCCCATTCACTGGCGACCCGGCACGAACCACGAAAGCCCTGTGTTCTCAAACGCCGCCATAGCTCAGTGCCGTTCCTCTTGCCGGCAGCCCATTGCAAGTCGAGCCATTCGAGATAGGGCTCCAACGAGCTTTTTCTGGGCCGAAAGACATCGTTTCGTTGCCCTCTGGGCACCTGGCGGACCAAGCCGCGACTATGACCGGTACGGCGCACGATTTCCTTGATCGTGACATCATCCTTCGCCAGTGCAATGACGGCCGCGTTCGTCTGTTCGCGCCGAAGATAGCCTTCGTATTCGTTCGGCCGCGGTCAGCAGCTTGGGATTGATGCGCGTTGCTCCGAGTGTCTTGCGGATTTCCGCATCCATTTGCAGACAGCGTCCAGGAACGCACGGCTGGCATTCTCCATCAAATGCCATCGATCAGCGACCTGCAACGCATCCGGCAGCGCCTTTGCCACTGCGAGCCCGTAAGCACCGCCACGGTCGCGGGCAATGATCTGGACTTGGGGGTTCTGCCGCAGCCAAGCTTCCGCCGTCGACGGCTCACGATCCGGCAACAGACGAACCGGCCGCCGACGTTCTAGGTCACACAAGATCGTGCCGTAGCGATGATTGCGCCGTCAGGCCCAGTCGTCGACGCCAATCACCGAGGGCGGGGTCGACGTTGGTAGTCCTTGCCTGCGGATGACGCGCAGCAAAGTGTCGTTGCTGACGGGAAGCATCAGCCGCTGGGCAAAACGCGCCGCCGGGCGTCCTCCAAGCGCGAGCGCCAAATGGTGGACGACATGCTCAAGACGCCCAGTTCGTCTGGCATAGGGCGGCAGCACATCGCCAAACCGCTCGGTAAATATCTGCCTCCCGCAGAGCACGGCATCACAAGCGAACCTTCGTGTCTGCACGAGCAGCCTGACGCGTCTCCCAGAGAGGGGAAGGTCCGCTACTTGGCGGCAATAGCGACTTCGAACCGTTTGCGACATCCGTCCGCATGCCGGTCAAGCCGCGGTAGCGCTGGCTCGGGAAAGCAAGATGCAGGTTTCATCGTCAATGTGGGTGATGCGTTCGGCGATGAAGCCTGCCGGTACCAAATCAGAGGGGCGAAACTTAGTGCTCATCATGCTGATTCCTTTGTGGAAACCAGCAAGGCAGCATCGTTACAACTGCATCAAAACTGAGTCAGAGCCAAATTTGCACGCCGAAACACAGAGGGGAATGCACTACGGCCATAAGCTTCGTGAGATGGACGGACCCTCCGGAACGGCACTGACAAGCCTATACCGGCGTGCCAAATCTGTTTCCGCCCTTGTCGAGGACTGGTTGCGTCGCCGCGCCCGCGGCCATCATGAGGCCAAGCAGGCATCGATCTTCAATGCGGTTCATCTGCGATGCGAGCGACGTGATCAGCTTTGGATTTGCCGCTCTGCCTCCTTCACGACCTCACGATAATGGTGCTGCCATCGCGTCCTGCCCCGGCTCTTGGTCCTGCCAGGCTCA